>JAYUBV010000405.1:0-5044 GCA_043740655.1 Pseudomonadota bacterium
CGCAGACATGCCAACGCCACATCGGTCTGCAGATGCCGTTCGTGGAACTCGTCAAGGATGACCGCCCCCACTCCTTTCAATGTCGGGTTGTCCTGTAGCCGTTTCAAAAAGGTGCCTTCGGTGAGAAAGAGCAGCCGCGTCTTTGGCCCCACCGCTTTTTCCCAGCGGAACTGGTAACCGACCGTTTCGCCCGCCCGTTCCCCCATCTCTTCCGCGATGCGACTCGCCGCCCACTTGGCCGCCAGGCGCCTCGGCTCCAACACCCACAACTCCCCCTTGAACCACGGCGACTTCAGGATCGCCGGCGGCAATCGCGTGGTCTTGCCCGAGCCGGGGGACGCCTGCAGCACGAAGTTGGGCCGGGCGGCAATCCCATCCAAAATGGCGGGCAGATGGCTATCGATGGGGAGGGAGATCATGTTGTCCGGTTGAGTCTAACTTTTTTTCCTGATTTCCCGTATCATGGAGTGAGCCTTCTTTCTTCTGACTTTACCCGTAAAAAATCCGGACCATTCCCCATCACAGACCGACTCCTCATTGCGTCGTTTTTTACGACGCGTTAAAAGGAACGGTGCGCGATGCGGCGTTTGGCCTGGGCGGACGAAGGAAGAGGATCGAATGCGACTGATTAAAGCACTGAATTTGTTGGTTTTAACTCTGTTTTGGAGTTTCCCGGTCTCCGCCGAAACGTGGCTAGCCCGCTGTGGAAACGTAAACCTAAAATTTCATCGTAAGACGCTGAAAGCGGAAATGTTCGTTACCACGACCGGCGGAACCTTCCAGGTCGCCTCGGGGAAGATCACTTTCGACAACGGCGTGGCGATGCGGGCCCCGATGGAAGGGGTACCCGACGGCCCGACGGGTCCGATGTCCGAAATCGGCCTCAATAAAAGCCGCAAAGTGGTTTACGTCCTCTACCGCAACCCCAATTCAGGTCAGGTCAAAGACGGCGTGCTCTGTGAGACGCCCATTACCGTGGAGCCGTAGTCAAAGGCTCCTTAGGAGCCTTCGTGTCCAAAACCCAGCCCTCCCTAGCCGTAGTGCTCATCGCGCTGGTAATCGCGTTTCCCGCCGACGCCGCTAAGAAGAGGGCAAAGAAGAAGGCAAAGCCTAAAGCCGAAGTCTCCGAAGCGATGCCGTCGGATCTTCCGCCCGTAGACGAAGAGTCGCTGCCGGGTAACGAAAAGGCCTCGGGCGAATCCGTCACGGCCGGCGAAACGGCCTCCGCCGTTGGGCCGGCTCCCGTAGAGCCGCCGGCCGAATTGCCTGAGTTTGAAACCGCTTCGCCCGAAGTTACGGCGTCGAAGGATGACGTTACTCCGGCCGAAATCGCCGCCGCGCAGGCCGCCGCCCAACCGACCGAGCCGCCGATCGTGGATCCTGACGATCGCGAACCCGCGCAGATGGGCCCCTCGCAAGGTGCCACGATGAACGCGGACACGCCGCCGCCCGCCGAAGAGTTAACGCCCCCAGAACCGCCCGCTCCGCCGGTAGCCGAGGAAGTTCCCGAAGCACCGTCGCTGCGTGCCGTGACCCCGCCACCGGCCGTTGCGGAATTGCCACCGGACTCCGAACGATTGCCGCCTACCGATTATGAAGCGGTAAGAAAGAAACGCGCTGCCGAACGCCGCACGCGCGAGACAGCATTGGAGCAAATGGCTGACGACAAAGCGGCGGACGAGTATCCGGTGCTCAAACCCGGCCGTTTCAAACCGCGGCGCCTTGCCGAAGAAGACAACGGCGGATCGATCTCGGCGGAAAGCAACCGTGACTACACGTATCAGTCACCGCGCCATTTCGGACTCGATATCCAGTACGCTCCGGTTCAATACAAAGCGCTCACCCTCGGCGGAGACGGTGCCTACGCAAACAAGCTAGGCGCCGGGGCCCGCGTCAACTTCGAGTGGATGTTCTTGCAGGACATCGGAAAATTGTCGCTAGGGCTTGGGCTTCACTACGACAATCTTCCCTCGGCCTCCAGCGTGTCGGGTGAAGCACTGACGGTCACCGCACTTGGCGGCGAAGTGGGCCTCACCTACCGGCTGGACCTGGTCGAACACCAGATCGTGGTGCCGCTAGTTCGCTTCGGGGTGGACGGGGCCTACGCCACTCAAAATCGCTCGGACCAATCCGTATTTTCCCAGGGCAGCTACCGCGGCACGCTCTTCGGCGTGGGCGCTGAACTCTGCCTCTTTATCTTCGAGAAACGTACCGCCCGGCTGCTGGATCGCAAGTTCGGCATCAACGACACGTACTTCGTGTTCGAGTACGTAAAATCTTCCAATGCCAAGTCCGGCGTGCAGCCTGATTTGAGTCACGACGAGTTTCGCTTCGGCCTGCGCTTCGAGATATAGTTTCTCCATGCCTCTTCCCTTTTCGGCCTCCTGGATTTCCCAAACGTTAGGTCTGCCCACGCCGGTGTCCCCCGGCGAGTTTTCCGCCTTCTCCACCGACTCCCGGACGGTGAAGCCCGGGGAGTTTTTCGTGGCGCTAAAGGGCGACAAGTTCGACGGTCACGACTTCCTGGCGCAAGTGGCGGAGCGCGGCGTGAAGGGGATTCTCTGCCGCAAGGGCACGGTGCCCGCGCGCTATTCCGGATTCGCCGCCGAGATCGACGACAGCCTCGAAGCATTCCGCGCCCTAGCTAAGGCTTGGCGCCTAAAGCTCGACATTCCGGTGGTGGCCGTTGCCGGCGCGGTGGGAAAGACGACCACTAAAGAATTTTTAGCCAGTTTGCTACGCGGCAAATGGCCCGAAGTGCTCCGCACCGAAGGCAGCTTCAACGGATTTATCGGCATTCCCATCACGCTGATGAATTTGCGATCGCAGCACCGCGCCGCTGTAATTGAAATTGGAATCGATGACATCGGAGCAATGGCGAAGCATTTGGAAGTGGTTCAGCCCAACGTCGTAGTAGTCACCGCCATAGCCGAGGAGCACCTTGAAAATTTGAAGGACCTAGCCACCGTAGCGAGGGAAGAGCTGCTGGGCATGGCGTGGGTGGACGGCCGCGGCGGCCAGCCGGTTTTCCACCTAGACGATCCCTGGATCAGCGAGCACTACCGCAAGGGATCTTGGAAAAATGCGCTCACCGTCTCTTTAAATCAAAAAGCCCAAATGCCGCGCGCCATCACCGCGAGCGTCGTCGGTGACCGCCTGGAGCTAACCGCCAACGGAAAAAATTTTTCTCTCCCAATGCCGCTGCCCGGCACCCACAATGCCCACAACTTGGCGATGGCGGTCGGCGTAGCGACGGCGCTCGGCGTAACTCCCGAAGAGATGCAAAGGGGAATCGCGACCTTCACAGCGCCCAAGGGGCGCAGCGAAGTGCATAGTTTGAAGAACGGCGTCGTCGTGCTGGCCGATTATTACAACGCTAGCCCCGCTTCGATGCGGGCCAGCCTGGATCTTTTCCGCGATCTCTGCCGACCCCGCCAGGGCAAGCGTTGGCTCTTCCTGGGCGACATGCTTGAGCTGGGAACGGATGAACTTCTACTTCACGAAGGGCTGTGGCCCGACATCGCCAAATCGGACCCGTCCGAAGTGGTGCTGTTCGGCCTCCGGATGAAATCCCTCTCGCAGAAGCTGGGTCAGCAGACTTCACTAACGGTCTCTCACTTTGAATCGATGGATGACCTGATTTCCACTAAAACCGGCAAACTCGCGCCTGGCGACACCGTGGTGATTAAAGGATCGCGCGGCATGCGGATGGAACGAATCTGGGAGCAGCTGAAGCGGTGCGACAAATAATTGTCGCGTTGCATTTTTCAACGCGACGCGACGGCCCAAGCTTGACCTGTTTATCGACGGTATACTGGTTCCTAACATTAGGAGCCCCCATGAAGTCCCGTGAATGGCTATTCGGATTTTTTTCCTCCCTAGCCCCCCTGCCCGCCATCGCGCACCTGAACGAGCCGCCGCGTGATACTCATCCCCCCCGCGCGCACGAACCATTGAAGACTAAGGCCGCCGGCCCTAAACTAGACGCCAGTAATCGTGACCCAAAAATTAGGAGCTGACGTTCATGCGCACCGATCTCGGCCTACTGCTACTCAGAGTCTCTTTTGGAGGAATGCTGTTTCTCCGCCACGGATGGGCCAAGCTCACCGGCTTTAGCCACGTGGCCATCGGCTTTCCCGATCCCTTACACGTAGGGGCCAAGGTCAGCCTGGGGCTCGCCGTGTTCGCCGAAGTTTTCTGCGCGTTGTGCGTCTGCATCGGGCTCGCCACGCGCGTCGCCTGTATTCCCCTCCTCATCACCTTTGCGGTCATCACGTTCATAGTCCTGGCCACCACCCCGTTTGGCCAACGGGAAGTCGCCATGATGTACCTCGTGGTTTTTGGAGTGATTGCCCTCATCGGGCCGGGGAATCTGTCCCTAGATCACATGCTGAAGAAAAAATAACCGGTTAATAGATAGGAAGGTAAAGCAGAGCCTTGAGACGGCCTTCCACTTCGCTGCCTAAGGCGCTCGGCAACGAATTGACGAGGGTGCCGTCTTGATTGATGTCCATGCGAGTGCCGATGCCGGTTCCGTCAATGAAGTATATAAACCTACCCGTAGGATCGATGACCGGATGGGAAGGATCGATAAGCATCGGCGAGGCCGCGAATGAGCTGATGGGGAGCCCATCAGCCGCAAGCCCCGTGGCAAAAATCCTTTTTTGAACTTTGTCGGAAACAAATACGAACCGGTTATCACGGCCCAGCGCCATCCCATTGGCCGTACCTGCCACCGAAGACGAAGAGCTTCCCATATTCGTCAAACTTCCGGACTCATCCCAGCGGTAAGCGTTTACCGTGAACGGCTGACTCCCGTTGGGAAAGTAGAGGATGCGGTTGTTGGTAACTACAAATCGTGCCCCGCCCGTTAGATTTCCCGAATAGGTGGGAGTGGTGCACAAATCGCCGCCGGGGTACTGACCTCCATAGAAATACTGGCCCGACGTGCGGAAGCTAGAGTTTCCGAGCTGAAAAAAGAGCTGGACCTGATTACCGCAAATGGGGTGTGCCGCCGCCGCTTGCCAGCCCGAAGGACCGGCGA
>JAYUBV010000406.1:0-15486 GCA_043740655.1 Pseudomonadota bacterium
CGCGGGGGACTACAGGGCCGCTGTTATCTCATCACCAAATTTAAAAATCCCCGGCTGCAGATCTTTACGACGACCGAAGACGGTTTCCGCATCGCCGAAGAGGATTTGAAAATCCGCGGCCCCGGCGAGTTCATGGGCACGCGCCAGAGCGGGATGCCCGGCTTTCGTCTGGCCGATTTGCAACGCGATTCGCACTGGCTGCTCCAGGCGAAGGAAGAGGCGGACAGACTTTTGGAACAAGACCCTGAGTTGCAGCTGGCGGAGAATGCCGGTATTCGAAACCTAGTCGAAAGCCGTTGGAAATCACGGCTGGAAAACCTGAGGAGTGGCTAATGGATTTGGGAATTCGCGGAAAACGGGCGTTGGTCACGGGTGGAAGTAGCGGCATTGGCTTCGCCATTGCGAAAGAACTCGCCGCGGAAGGGGCCGAGGTTATCCTCGCCAGCCGCGACGAAGCCAAACTCAAAAAGGCCCAATCAGAAATCAAAGGCGCCGAGTACGTCCTCGTCGACATGGGATCGGAAAATTCCATTCGCCAAGCGTGGACCAGCGTTGGCCACGCCGATATCATTTTGCTAAACGGCGGAGGCCCCGCCGCCGGACTACCCACCGGAATCTCTTTAGAAAATTGGGACAAGGGCTACCAAACGCTGATCCGTAGCGTACTGCTATTCACCCGGCTGGCCGCCCCCGGCATGCAGAAGAATAATTGGGGTCGCTTGTTGTGCCTCACCTCGACCTCCGCCCGCGAAGTCATTCCGCGGCTTCCGGTTAGCAGCACCTTTCGCGCGGGGCTTACCGCATTGACGAAGGAGCTAGCGCGCGAACTCGGCAAAAATAATATTTTAATGAACAACTTGCTGCCCGGCCCCGTAAACACGGACCGCCTGAAGCACCTCGCAACGGACAGCCCCGCATTCTTCGAAGCGATGGCGAAAGAAACCGCGCGCGGCCGTATCGCCGAGCCGGAAGAGATTGCCAAAGTCGCGGCGTTTCTCCTCAGCAACGCCAATACGTTCGTAACCGGAACGGACATTTTGGCCGACGGCGGGTATACCAAAGCGCTTTAGACACTGCTCTGAGTTACGCTTAGCCATCCCGTATTCCATCGGAATGCACGGGGTCCCTTTGAGTCCGAAGGCGGAAAGGCGTAAACTAAAGAGATAGGCGCCACTTCGACGACAATTTCTATGAAGGCCAAGCTATTCATTTTACCCCTGGTTTTCACCCTTAGCTCTTTACGGGGCGAGGGCGAAAAGCCCGGTGAGAAACCGGGAGAGAGACCCGGGGAAATGCCGCGCCCGGGCAGAGTGGTCGAGACCCCGGAACAGCTCAAACGGAAATTAGAGCGGCAAGAGCGGGAACGGGAAGAAGCCAAGCGCCGCGAGGAGCGGGGCGAAACGGCGCCGCACAGCATTACCGAGGGGGTCATCGGCACGGGCGGCACCGCCACCCCGCGAACCGTCCCCGAGGTGAAGGATCACGGCGGCAAAGCGACACCGCTCAAGAAGAACCCGTACTTCACCGGGAAGGCGAAGCCGACGGCGGAAGGCATCGAGCAGCGTACACGCGCCGCGTTCAAGGACGCGCCCAACGTCGAGGAGATCGTCAAAGTCCAGAAGGAGATGATCGAGGCGGTAAAGGGCGACCCGCTTACGCTGGAAGGCGTGCTCGCGCGTGAGCAGGCGATGCTGGACGCGCTTCAGGGCAAGAAGGAAATGGGTACCAAGGAAGCCAAGGAGTTTGAGCGGCTCCTGCTCGTCCGGTTGAAGGGCACGCGCGAACAGGTTCGCCGCGAGGACGTCAGCATCGCCCAAAAGCTCGCCTGTCCCGCTTACTGCGGAAGTCCGGCCACGAAAAAGCCGTGCCGCCGTCTGACGCTTTTTTTAGGGGCGACCGCTACCTTGGGCCTCGCGGCCTTCAACGCCGCCTGGAAACAATTCTCCAGTAAGGACGATGCGAGCATGCAGAACGAAAGGGTGCAACTCGATCTTTCGGAGTTCGACGTCAGGCCTCCCATCGTGATCGATCTGAGTAAGGAAGTTCCGGAAGAAAAGTTAACCCCCGTCAGGACGAGTTCCTGAACTCACTCGTTTCTGTACGGCCGACTAAAAGTTAGTCGTTACCGTGCACTGCCAGAATACACTACGCAATTTTATCCAATCATTTCAAATGTATAGGTGCACCGGAATTCCCCCTTTCCGGAATACCCTTTGCACTGCTTAAGGCCTCTAGCTTAAGCGAACAGGGTAACTGTGGGTGACTTAATGGTCCGGCATCACGCATTACATCTAGCATTATATTCGACCATTCTATTGTCGGCGGCGCTTGCCGGTGACCACGGCGCCCCGGTTGCCGCTCCGCCCGTTCGCCAGACCATGGACACCGGATATGGGTGCTCGGCCGAATGGTTCGCGGCCCGGCACGTGTACGGGACCGTCGACGCCTACAAGAAAGAAAACGGGAAATCGACCGCGGGATCCCCGAGCTACGCCTTCAAGAAGGCGGTAGGCGCGTATAGCTACAGGACTGTTTACCACGGAAGCGGCGGCCACGGCGGCGTTTACAACGCCCCTTCGTCGTATCAGGAAGCGACCCTTCAAGGTTGGCAATACGAAACGCCCGACCCGGGTATCTTCCGCCTGGCCCTGGCTTATTCAATGGAATGTTATTACGCGGGAGCTCCGGGCTTTGGCGACCGGATGGAGCGAGAGCTCAAGAGCGAGGACCTGTTCACCGAGTATAGAAAAAAAGACGGTTCCCTGGGGTCGCGAGAAGCGAAGGCCGATGAGCTGACCGAGTATCGGGAAATGGGAAAGCTTTTCCTTGAGCTACGAGCCGACGTCTTTAATCCCAATCCCCACATCCGGTCGTTCCTGGTCGACATGTTCAACCAGATGCGGATGACCGAACTCGCCCTGAAGGAAAAGCATACCTTCAGTCTCACGGAAGGCCTGATTGAACAGGCGGAGTTTCTGCACTCGCTGGCCCGCAAGGATCCGCTCACCAAGGAAGAAAAAGAGTTTTTGGCCTACGTCGACAAGTTCACTGCAGAGCCACGCTTCAGCTTTCTGCTCCATCCCATGGTCACCACCTTCTTCAAGAACGCCGTGAAGACCGGGGTCGTGGAGAAAAAAGGAGAGGCCATGAACCCGGCCCAGTTCCCGGACGTGGCCAATGCGGTCCGAAAACATCTTCCGGGGGCGGACGTGCTGCCAGGCTCGCCGGAAGAGTTCCGCGGACGAATCGTCGTCAAAGAGGGAAAAGCCCTCCTCCAGGTGCCCGACCTCCTCGGCTCGGTAAACTCCGCGGTCGATGGGTTCGAGAAGACCATCGCGACGTTGCCAAAACCGGAGCAGGTAAAGCGCCGCCAACAACTGCAAAACGACCTGCTTTACGTGCTAAACGCCTACGACAAGAACCATCACGTGCCCAATCCTCGTTACGCTTCGGCACGCCATGCCATCTTAAACGCGGTCGGTCGGCTCTCGCCCGGCGATTCGGGCAGCACGACGTCAGAGGCCATCGGCAAGCTGAGCGCGGCCAAGCCGGATGAGTTTCGTAAAGACCTCGATACTTTTCACGAGGCTCAGAAGAAGTTTCGTATCTCCTACGATCCGTCGGCCCTCGCCAATTACCACGCGTGGGACCCGGCGCTAAAAAAGGTGTTCGAGGCCTTCGCGGCCGGCCTTCCCGATCTGCGCGCCAGCGATGGGCGGCAGGAGATCATTTCCGAACAACGTGAGAAACTCGTCGTGGATTTTCTGAAGAGCGGCACCACCACCGCTTTCATCCACGTGCTCATGGAAGACGTAAGCTGGCGGGAAAATGCCATCAAGGCACTAGAAGGCATGGGGGGCGACAAGGAAGCGACAGCATTCCTAAAGGAAGTCTCGAGTTGGATCCGGTACGACGAAACCCAAGCAAAAAAGTACCGCGCCATCCGATCACGGGTGCGCGATGAGTTAATCGCGGTGCCGTCGGCGAACCAGCTGACCGCGGGTCAAAAGGCGAGCCTCATCGTGCTGGCGTTACTCGACGAGCAAGGCCTTGAGGGAGTGACCCCGCGTGACGACGTCGCCCCCAGCAATCCCGAATACTACCAGGTGGGAGCGTTGTACTCGGCCCTCAAAATCGAAAAAGAAAATCTTCAGAAGGTGGCATCCGAACGGAGCTGGTCGGCCAAAGAGCTTGAGGACGCCATGTTCGAACACGTCTTCAAGTACACCGGGCACTACAGCGGCCTCACTCCGGACATCCGCCGCACCTTGGCGCTGCGAGTGAGCGATGTCCCCGCCGTGGAGCCCGAGCAGTTCATTCCACGCGACATTCAGATCGAAACCCTTGATTTTGCGAAACGGCAGCTCAGTCCGCATCAGAAAAACGACAGTGCCCGCCGGCACGCCGAACGCACGTTCGCTCGGCTAGTCTACCAGCCGGTCACGCCGCCCATCCTAAACGCGTTTACGGGAAACCATCTCGGTGCGGATGCCTACCACTTTTTTTCCTCCACGCCGCCGCTCGCCGAAGACAAGCAAGCCGCGGAGGGGCTTCGCCGGATCGGCTTTTTCAATAAACTGACCCTTCTCACCGACAATTACTCGGATTACGCCGAAATGATTCGGCCGAAGCAACTGGCGATTGCGGAAGCGATTCTCGACTTCGCCCGCGCCAAGCTTGAGCAGGAAAAGAACGAGCTGCGGCGCAACGGCAAGCCAGCGGATGAGAAGAAGGCCCAGGAGCTGATGGCACTGGAGATTCTCATCGACCACGTGCTCGTCGAAATGGTGAAGAATCCCAACCTGCTTCCGGTAACCGAGGCGCTGGCCAACGCTCTGCTCGGAAACCCCAGTGACGTAGGCCAGCGGCTTCTGCGGCTCGGCTTTAAGCCCACGGTACTACTCCAAAGCGAGGCGGGCCTCGCGTTTCTCAAGAACGCAGGCATCGCCAACCACCTGCAGACGCGCATCAAGGCACCCATGGATGCCATCCTGGCGGCGCACCGGAAATGGGAGACCAACTTGATTAATTCCGTTCCGGGCACAACCGAAAGTGAGCGAATTCTCGCCCAGCTCGTCCTGGGAGAATTCCACCGTTACAAACGCGCGATGACGGGCGCCGAAACGGCGGTTCTGCGGAACGGCGGAGATACCACTGCCGCGGGGTGGCGCGACCGCATCAAAAACTACTTCCGAGAAGTCGATAGCTTGCCGCTCATCGCCTCGAACTTCGCGGAGGGATCCCCCGAGCGGGCCGCGGTGGAGGCCGCCCTCGCCAAGGTGGCGAATCGAATGGAGGCCGAGGCCAAGGTCAAGGCTGCTGCACGCCACGGGAAGGAGAAGGAGGTCATCGCCGCCCTCACGGACCACGGTGGCGCATTTTTCCGTAACGGTATCGACTACAACCCGTCGCTCAACGCCTTCGTGGTGGGGAACAAAAGCTTGCTTACCAATGAGGTGCTGACCAAGCTCGCCACCCTCGGCGAGTACAACGTGCTAATCGAGTCGAAGGGCGACCTTATCCCCTTCTCGGGTCAGAGCGCGGTCAACGACTGGATACGCTCGACCCGCTTCAGCTACGGATACGATTCCGAATCCGCCCAGGACGATCGAGGCGGTTACCCCGAGGCGGGCGAAAAGTGGCTGCCGCTAAACGAAAAGACCGCGGTTCGCGTTTTCCGCCACGGCGACGGCACATACCACTATGCTTTCTCCGACGTAGAGTCCATACGCGCCCAGCTCGACGGAACCCGCGCCATCCTCGTTCATCGCCGCTCGGAATGGCTACGTGCGCAGCAGGATTACGCTTCGTCCGGCCACGCGGCGAAATCGTATTTCGGCGCCGTCGTAGGAATTGACCCGAACCAGACGTCAGAGACGGTCGCTCTGGGAAAACGCTACAACGAGATGACGCAATCGCTGGGATGGGTAGCGGGCGCCGGCCACATCACCGACAGCGAAGGCATGTCCGGTGACGACCGAACCAAGGCGAATCGGGGGCTCATCGGCGATAAACTTAAGAGTGAGGCCGCGGCGATCGAAAGCTTCATCGGTAAGGTCGAGGTGATCCACGACATCACCGCGCTCATCGTTACCCTGCCCGCCGGCGGCTCGCTCGGCCTCGGCAGCAAGCTTGCGACGAGCGGAGGCCGCGTGGGCGCCATTCTCAATGCCAACCTCGCTAAATCGGCCTTGCGAGTGGGCTCCTGGGGCAGCGGGCAGATTGCGGCGGCGGGCAGTCATCTCCCGGCACTTCTACAAGCCACGCTCGTCAAAGCCGCGACGTCGTCCGTCAATACCGGCTCCCGCTTTGCGGCCCGCGCATTGCTCACGACGGGCAAGGCGGCACGCAGCTACCAGGCCTCGACGACGACGGCCCTGAAGGCCGCGGGAATTTTTACCGCCATCGGCACCGGTGTCGAGCTAACCGCGATGGGGCTCGAGCACGTGCTGCCCGACCGCTGGGTGGGAGAAGGCCCCCGGCTCATTCGCGACAAGATGGAACTCTTCAACCGGGCCGGCTCCGGCGGAAAATGGCGGAAGTACGCGCGGCCGCCCCTCGTCGCCGATTTCGGCATCAACCCCGACAAACCCGACCCGGCGGCATTAGAACGGTACCGAAAGGCGATGTTTGAGTACGAGATCGAGGAGGCCATGGATCCCGACGGCGATGGCGTTCCCGGCAACCACACCTGGATGGATCAGACTTTGGTCGGTACGCGAAGCCCCGACGACATTTTCTTTTCCCCGGTGGAGCAGTTCGCCAGCAACTGGAAGTTCTTCCAGGGGCTGAATATTTCCAAGGCGGCGATTCCCCGCGGTGGCTTGATGGGTGAAATGGCCTTCGCGAATCTGTGGAATCGGTTTCATCCGCTGGACCCGACGCTCGAGCGCAGCCATCGCCAGGAGCGGGCGCGGATGCGGGTCGAGGAGTCCCGCACGGGTAAGCCCGCGCGTGAGCGATCTATCGGCGAGCTTGCCTTCCGGGACGTGGTGGGCGGCGGCGTGGAGGGCCTGCGCTTCGGCGTGTCCGGCCTTCCGACGCAGGCCGTGATGGGCCGCTTGGGCAAGGGCCGCCTGAGTGCTGCGGCCGGTGCGCTGCTGTTCGTGGTGACCGACGAGGCCTCCAAGCACGTGGTTCACGGGATAGAAAAGGGCAAACTCGAGTGGCCCTGGGCGGATCCCAATTGGACGAGCCAGCTCGGCCATTCGGTCGCCACCGGCAGTTACATCGGTTATTCGATGGCCCGCGGCGCCCAGCACCACAATGTGCAAAAGCAGCTGAAGGAGCGCTACCTCGGGATTCGCGATGCGCGCGACAAAGGCCCGGAGCCCACGCTGGTGGAAAAGCCCATCGCCGAGATGATCAAGCTGGAGTTCGGCAACAACCCCGGAGAGGCCATTCTCTTCCTGCGGTCCATCACCCCGGAAGAGCTCGCCCGTGCACCGAAAGCGGTCCAGGCGGAGTTCTTCGCGATGATGAAGGAGCAAGGGCAGACGGCGCTCAAGGAAGTGAACCAGTTCATCACCGACACTCACCGCAAGGATCTTAAGCCCGCGGCGGAAACACTGACCCGGATCATTCCGGAGATTTCCGACCTGGCGAATCTGCTTAAGAGCGAAAAGCTCTCGCCCGAGCAGATGAAACGGCTCAAAGGTCTGCGGCTCGAGCAAGAAATCGCGCTGCAGGAGCTGCAGACCGCAATCGCTCCGCTTCAGGCCAAAGCCGCGCGCGCCAGCAAGGCGATTGCGCGCGTGGAAGGACGTCTGAACGACCTCTCGCCGAACGAGAAGGCGCAGTACGAAGCGAACAAAGCCACCGTGGAGGAGTACGCAAAAAATGGATTCCTCGTTAACCAGGCGGTCATTCGCCTGAACACCATCGAGAATTTCCAACAGCCCATCGAAACCATCACGGCCGTGTCGTCGCCGGATTCGGTGCTAGCCCAGCAGGTACTGGGGACCCATCCCAATGCGCTACGCCTAATAAAGGCCGAAGAGACGCGCCGGCGGGAGGACCCAACGGCGTGGGAACGAAGCTTGGGAATGTGGAAGTTCTTAGAGGAAAAGCACGTCGCGCCAAAAGTGACCGGTGGTGGCTCCTATTTCGAGCACCCGCAGGGATTTACGGGCCAGACGCGGCAGGCCTCGAACCTGATCCAGGCGGCGCGGGCCAAGGCCAAAACCGCCGAAGAGAGGTCCGAGCTGCTCGACGTGCTCCGTTTGGTTGATCCTAAGGCGGCGGATAGAATTGAACGAACGGAGAAAAAATAAATGACCAACCGCCACACCCTCGCGAACTTTATTTCCACGAGCCTCGTTCTCGGCGGCTGTTCCTCCGCACCGGTAATTACTTCATCGACCGACCGGCCGGCGATTCTGCGTTTTCAGAACCTCGTGGGGCTGGAGACGGGCGGATCGCTCTGCGCGATTTTCGATTACGGCGGCCTCGACCGGCTCTGTGAGTATGCGGAGAAAAATCCAGCGGACCTCTCCTTTCAGATCGGGCCAGCGTTTACCCGGATCCTCGGCGCCGAAAGTAACCCGAATCCCGCCGCGCTGTTGGAGGAGCGCAGCCTACTGTGGCGGGAATGGGATCGTCAGGGAATCAGCTTTTACGCCGTCACCGCGCTGGACCTTACTCCCTCCCTAGCGGCTTTCCGCGCCGTTACCACCACCGGTTCGATTCGCACCTTGAGTAGCAACCTAAAGGACGAACAAGGCAACTGGCTCTTCGAGCCGTCCCTCGCCTTCTCGAGCGGCGGAAAGCCGATCGTGTTCCTCAACTTCAGCACCGCGGGATCGGGCCCGGGCTGGCGCGCCGACGACGTGGGCCGCGCCTTCGCCGAAGTCACCGCTAAGATTCACCCGCCCGTCGCGCAGTATTACGTCACCGGCGATCTCACCAAGGCGGAGCGAACGCGCCTGGACTCCGTGACGGATAAGCCGATTCTATTCCTGGGAGGCTCGCTTGGCGAAAGCAACACGACCGAGGTCGTACGCGAGTCCAAAGGGCGGTGGTTCGCCAAGGCCCCCGATCTGGGCCGCGGCGTGGGGGAGCTATACCTTGTTCCGGCGGCCACGAACTCGCGTGCGGGGTTTACCGCCATCGGTGAGCTGGCGGTCGATTTCAAGTCCCGAGCCCTAACGGCGAAGCAGAGCCCGTCTGGCCGCTGCGCTCGTTTGATTTCGGGAGATCGCGCCCCGGTGCCGTGCGTGCAAAAGTTGGGCGGACATCCTTGTCCCGGAGGTGATCGATGAAGCTAGTACTCGCGCTTACCCTATTTTTCCCGCTCGCCACTTACGCGGCCGGCCGTCTAATTCCGGGGAGGGTTTGCACGCCGGAGCACTTTCAACGCCTGACCGGCGTGGGTGAGCGAGTTGCCACTGAAAAAAAAACCGTACCCAACGCCGACCGTGCTTTTTCGCCCGAAGAAATCGCGCGCGACCAGGAGTACCAGGATAAATATTACGGCGAGAAGGGAAGCCCCGCCTCTTTCGTCCCGGCGGAGATACGCGAGGACGCTTTACCGATCTTCGATCGTATCGACGTAGCCAATGCCGTCGACGCTCTAGGGGGCGAAGGGCATTTTACTCCGGAACAACTAAACGTTTTGCGTCCCCTACTGCGCGCGCGCGCCCACGGGGAGTTTGGCTGGAACGAATGGAACGCTAAAGAATCGACCGTCACGCGGGCCCTCGAGGCCGCCGGGCTCAAGCTCACCCGGGGTGACATCGACCGCGCGGTCACCAAAGCCACAGCGCTCGACATGAGGCCCGGCCTGCGCATCATCCCGCCGCGCCATCCGGGCGAAAAAGGCTACATTGATCCGGAGCTAGTGCCTAACGCCCCGACGATCTTCATCAAGGGGAATCCGGTGGTTCGACCCGAAGTGGAAGGCAGTTTAACCGCGCTGGAGGTCCAGAGACTTTTGACTAAGGCCGAGGGGGCAAAGACTGCCGAAGGAATTTTGGCGCTTTCCGACATTCACGCCGGTCGGCCGATGAACGAGGAGGCGAACTTAAGAGAGGTCATGGCACAGGTCCGACAAAATCCTCCCGCCACGCTCATCGTCGGAGGCGATATCATCGACGCGCCTTCTTTCGGTGGCCTGGTCGGCCGGATAAACGCCGCGCTCACCGATCCGGCGAAACGAGCCGCGATGGCGCCCAAGGAAGCGGCGCTGCTCGAAAAAGTGCTGCGCGGGCGCCAGGGAAAAGGTCCGCTGAGCAAGGCGGAGGTCGAATCCGTGCGGCGCATGCGGATGACAGAGCTCGTCGGAATAATGGCGACTGCGTTGCCCGAAACAAACATTATCGTGCAGTGGGGAAACCACGATCTGCCCCGGTTGGACAAGGTACCGCGTAAAGCGGCGCCCAGTGCCAGCGTGGCCGGATTCACGTTGGAGGCAAAGGACGTACCCGAAATCGCCCTTACCGAAGGAGGCACGCTTCCCACCTGGGCCGACCATTTCAAAAGGGATCTTCTGGCCACCATGAAGAAGGGCGGAGCCACTGAAGAACAGTTAGATCAGGTAAGGAAAATGAGGGCGAACACCGTTACGGAAGCGGCGACGAAGTTAGAGATTGCGGGCTTCAAGCTTACCGAGGGAGAACTGCCCAAGGTTTCTCGCAACGCCGAAGGGAAGCCGACCGAAGTTTGGGTGGAGGATTTCAGAGCGGGTCTGTACGAGGCTATGAAAGGGAAAGGGGCCACCCCCCAACAGCTTTTGGCCGTCAAGAAAATGCCGCCGGAGCTCGTCGTGCAGGAAGCCCAAAAATTCTATGAGGTGAAGGGCCAGATCGATAAAGTGGGAGAAATGACCGCTTTCTCGTATTACGACCTTAAAGCGGCTGACGGAATCCAAACCGAGCTCGGAGCCGCCTTTCCGAACGTGTCATTCCTGGGGCGGCGTTCCGATAAGTACTTCACGCTGACGGTGGGAACCAAAGAAAACCCGATTACGATTCTGCTGACGCACGAGCCGCAGGAGTCGGGCCCCAACATCAATCGCATCTATAAGGAGAAGCCCACGGTTTATGGAGGACAGACGTCCTGGCCCGAGGCGAAACGTCTCGTCGTCCTGGCCTTCGATCAGCACGCCGGGGGCTCGGTCATCGGCGAAATCGAGCGTAAAGACGGAGATCCCATTCCCGCTTCGGTCCACATGGTCGGCAGCCTCACGCCCAACTCGAACGGCGGCCAGCGCTTGATGGGGGCGGTTATGGATCCCGCGACCGGGAACGTTTATCACATTACCTTCGACAACGGAAAAGGCGGCGTCGGCCCCCCGGAGAAGGCCGAGTACCGCCAAGCCCACTACGTCCCGCCGAGGCTGAAGCCGTTCCGCCCGAGCGCTCTCGGCACGACCACTACGGAGCAACCGAAGACACCCAAGGGGAATAACTAGTTTTTGTCGGGATTCCCCCGACAAAAACTATCCTGAGGCGAAACCGAAGGATCTCGTTGAATCAAGCAGAGGCATTATTGGGTTCAGCGGCCCCGACCTTTAGGGTTGAGCTTGAAATGAGGGGCGGCTAGCCTAGCCGGAATGCCTACTCCTAATCGCTTGTCCCGAGAAACTAGCCCGTATTTACAGCAACACGCCAATAACCCCGTGGACTGGTTTCCGTGGAGCGACGAGGCCCTTGGCAAAGCCAAGCGCGAGAAGAAGCCCATTTTCTTATCGATCGGCTATTCGGCCTGCCACTGGTGCCACGTAATGGAGCATGAGAGTTTCAAGGACGAAGAGACCGCCCAGCTTTTGAACGAACACTTCATCAATATCAAAGTGGATCGTGAAGAGCGCCCGGATATCGACCACATCTACATGACCGCGGTACAGGCGATGACCCAAGCCGGGGGCTGGCCCCTGTCGGTTTTTCTCACCCCAGAGCTGCAGCCCTTTTACGGCGGCACCTACTTTCCGAAAGAAGATCGCCACGGCCTTTCCTCCTTTAAAAAAATTATCACCGGCGTCGCCAATGCCTGGAAAACCAAAACGGACGAGATCCGTAAGTCGGCGGCGGAGCTAACGACCGCGGTCGAAGGGTTCCAACGGTTACAAAAAGCCACCGGCACCATCGCTACCGCCCTCGACGACGCTTTTTTTGCGAACGCTTGCGATCGGCTGCTCGAACCCTACGATCCCGATTTCGGCGGCCTGGGCCGCGCGCCCAAGTTCTTCCACTCGACCGATTTCCGTTTCCTACTTGGCCAATTCGCAGCCAAGTCAAAAAAAGAGCTACTCGCTCCAATAGAAAAAACGTTGCAACACTGGGCGAACGGCGGCATCTACGATCAGCTGGGCGGCGGCTTCCACCGTTACTCCACCGATCGCACCTGGCTCGTTCCGCACTTCGAAAAGATGCTCTACGACAACGCCCTGCTCGTCCCGTTGTTCCTTGAAACGTACCAGGTCACGGGAAACCCCGAGTGGGCCCGCATCGCGCACGAAACGTTAGATTACCTATTGCGCGAGATGTTCGACCACGCCTTCTTCGCCACCCAGGACGCCGACAGCGAAGGTGAGGAAGGAAAGTTTTTCGTATGGAGCCGCGCGGAATTAAAGCAGCAGCTCGACGAACAGCTTTTCTCCAATGCAGAACAACTTTTTGATGTGACCGACGAAGGAAATTGGGAAGGCAAAATCATCCTGGCGCGCAAAGCTTCGATCGTACAGGTCGCCAAAACGCTCAAGCTGGATGAGTCGTGGGTAGAAGACAACGTAGCCACCCTTAAACACCGCCTGCTCACCGTGCGGGCGAACCGTGTGGCTCCGGGCACCGATCGGAAAGTGATCACCGCGTGGAATGGCATGTGCCTAGTGGCCATGACTAAGGGTTACGCCGCGCTAGGGAACGACGAATACCGGGTGGCCGCGGAAACGGCCGCGGCCTTCCTCATCGAAAAGCTCGGCCAGTACGACGGCAATGAGCTGACGGGGTTGTGGCATACGCACAAGGACCACGTCGCCAAGATTCCCGGATTCCTAGACGACTACGCCTGCCTGGTAGATGGTCTGATTTCGCTTTTCCACGTGACGTTCGAATTGCGCTGGATCGAGGCCGCGGCGAAAATTGCCTCCCTCATGGTGGACAAGTTCTGGGACGAGAAAAACTCCGCCTTTTATTTCTCCGCGATCGATCACCGCGATCTGCTAACCCGCGTACGCGATAGCCAGGACGGTGCGACTCCTTCGGGAACCTCGATGGCCTTCACCTCACTGGTCCGTTTAGCCCATACCACCGGCATTACGACGCACGATCACGTGATCGAAACGGGCTTGGCCGCGCTCGCTCCGTACCTGGAGAAACACCCATCCGCCTTCAGCCAACTTCTTACCGCGGTGTACGAGTGGAACCATCCGCACACCCAGTGGGTGACGATTTGTTCCAAGGCGAAAGTGGCGGAAGCCAAAGAGGCCGCGCGCGAACGGCTGACCAAATTCCACCCGGGCATTTCACACTGGGTGATCGAAGAGGCGCAGGCTTCGCGACTGGCAAGCCAGTACCCGGTTCTGTCCAAAAAGACTCTGTCCGAAGGCGAAGTACGCCACTTCGTGTGCCGCGACTTCGTGTGTACCGCGCCAACCGAAAACGAAGCGAAGGCCGCCCAAGAGGCGGGGTTCGCGTGACCGTCGATTTAGGATCCGTCGCCGACTTCCCCGCCAGCGGGCGCAAGCTCGTGCAGGGAGATAAGCCCATCGCCGTATTCAAAGTAGGCGATACCTTCTTCGCGGTGGAAGATCTCTGTCCGCACCGCGGAGGGCCGCTATCCGAAGGAACGCTTGAGAATGGTTGCGTGACCTGTCCCTGGCACAATGCCAAGTTTGAGTTGGCCACCGGTCGCGTGCTCGGCGGTCCCGTGCACCGCAATTTGAAGACCTACGCAGTGAGCGAGAAAGACGGCGTACTGACATGCTCTACCTGAGTCTGATCCTATTCTTCATCTCGCTAGGCTTTTGCATCGATAGCATCCTGGGCGGACGCCAAATCCGCTGGCTGCGGGACGTGGTACCGGGAACGGGGCCTTATCCCAAGGTGGCCATCGTGATCGCGGCCCGCAACGAGGAGAAGAACATCGCCGAGGCACTGCAGTCGGTGCTGTCGCTCGACTACCCTGCCAAGGAGATTCTGGTAGCAAATGACCGCTCCACCGATCGCACCGGCAAGATTCTAGTCGGACTGGCGCAAAAGCACCCTGAGCTGACCGTACTTACGCTGACGGAGGTGGCTCCGGGCTGGCTCGGTAAGAACCACGCACTTCAGCGTGGCTTCCAATCCACCCAGTCTGAGCTTTTGCTCTTTACCGACGCGGATGTCGTTTTCGAACCCTCCGCATTGAAGCGCGCGGTCACCTTTTTGCAACGGGAAAAGCTCGACCACCTGCCCTTGCTTCCGCAGATTCGCGTGGAAGGTTTTTGGCTGAACCTCTGCGTGGGAATCTTCGGCGTGTACTTCGGCATGTCTTACCGCCCCTGGAAGGTCACCGATCCCAAAAGTAAACGGTTCGTCGGGGTGGGCGGCTTCAATTTGGTGCGTAGATCTGCGCTCGACACCATCGGCGGCTTTAAGCGCTTCTCCCTGCGCCCCGACGACGATCTTCAGCTGGGGCGCCACCTGCGGCAGGCCGGCTTCCGGCAGGAGCTACTGTGGGGCTTAGGAACCAGCCACGTGGAGTGGTACCACTCCATCGGCGAAATGATCCGCGGACTGGAGAAGAACATGTTCGCCGGATTTCATTACCGCATTTCGGAAACATTGCTCGCCTGCACCGGGGTTTTCTTTCTCAATATCTACCCCGCGATCGGCTCGTTTACCGCTTCGGGGCTGGAGCGGTTGGCGTGGATTGGATTGTGGGGGTTGCTCGTAGTGGCGTACTACTTCTCCGCGTACCGGACCGGTCAATCGCGCTGGTCGGGGATCCTTTTCCCGGTGGGAGCCGCCATCCACCTGTGGATGATCGTAAACGCCGTGGGGAAGACGATTCTTCATGGGGGAATTCACTGGCGGGATACTTTCTATCCGCTTAAAGAGCTTCGAAGTCAGCGGTGAGAATTTCCAATCCCCTGAAAATGAAAAAACCTCAGGTGGTGCAACCTGAGGCTTCTCGGAAAGAATTTGGTGAGATTAAAGGCTAGAAATTTGGTTAGCTTTGCACCTGAGGGCTTTTTGACATGAATTTTTTTTCTCCCGGAGGCCATCTCTTGACGACCTCTCTTGTATACATGGTGTGAGCAAGTGACGTGCCAACGTCCACGGACAGTGTCTGAGCCTGATCGGGAATTCCCTTCTTGAAAACAAGGCGCCTTTTGACACCAAACGTCCGCCCCTAGGCCCAAAACGGGCTGAAAATCTCACAAACGTCCCGTTCATACGTCTTTTGTAGTGCCGTGATTTGGCACCGGTGTTTCTGGGCTACGCAGATCTCTAGGGCGGCGCGTAATATTTTCAGATCTGTTATAAGGACGGCGGTTTTGGCGAA
>JAYUBV010000407.1:0-5030 GCA_043740655.1 Pseudomonadota bacterium
CGCATCGACTTCCTGGGCCACCGTGTTTACATCGATGAGAAAGAGATTCCGTTTTCTGCCCTCGAATTCAAACTGCTCTCTTATTTCGTTCGCAATCCAGATCGCGTGTTGAGCCGCGAACGGATACTGAACAACGTCTGGGGCGTCGACACGTTCGTCACCGACCGTGTAGTCGACTCGCACATCCGCAGCATTCGCAAGAAGCTGGGGGCGTTCAAAGACCATATCGAATCGATTTACGGAGAGGGGTATCGGTTCAACCCGAGCCCCTCGGCCGGGGTCGCCGAAGATAAAGACAAAGACAAAGCGGCGTAAGTTACAATAGGGGCATGAAGAAACGCCCCTTAACGCTCTTTCTTTGCGCGCTGCTCTTCGCTTTTTTCCCCCTTGAAACCGCCTGGTTCGCCTACCAGGGGACCGATGTGCCCGCGATGGAGGTCATCCTCTCGGGCATTCTCCCGATTGTTCTCATCGTCGGTCTCATCAACGTGAACAGCATCGGCTGGTACACGCTGGTTTCGTTCGTCGCCCTGTGGGGCGTGCGCGATCTGTACGATTATTACGCGTCGTCGGATACCGCCGTGTCGTCGCTGCTCATCCATCTGGCGATTTACGCCGCTTCGTTGGGATACTTCATTAACCCGCGCATCCGCCACCTCTACTTCGATCCCAAGCTGCGCTGGTGGCGAACTAAGAAGCGCTTCGAAACGCATTCGCCGATCATTTTTATGCACGCGGATAAGTGGCACTATCCACTTTTGAGAAACATTTCCGACGGCGGCTGTTTCATCGAGACGGCGACGCCGCTCGCGGTGGGGGAGACCATCACGGTTTCGATTCCGTTACCGGAGCCGCTTAACGTGCCCGTGATTAAATCGCGCGGTCAGGTGCGGTGGATTACGGACAATCCGCTACGGTCGGGCATGGGCGTACAATTTACTGACGCCACGCCCCGAGTGCGCCGCGCGATTCGTGAGTACGTTCGTCGGGAGTGGTAATTAACGCACTTCCAGCAGCCGGTCCGCCACTTTGCGCGACAGGTACCGGTTGCGCCAGGTGCTGTCGATGAGCTTAGGTCCGTAGAGATCCTTAAGTAGTAAATAGGCATCGGCCTCGCGCATCTCGCAGTCCACGATAAACTTAATCAACTCTTCTGACTCTGTCGGATAGCTCGTGAAAAACAGCGTGATACCGCCGACCACGTCGTTCCTAAACCCATCGCCTTCCCGAGTACCGATTTCCCTTTTCTCGTTCTCGTTCGTTAGGGCGGCGAACTGGTTAGGGAGGGCGGTGATGATCGCACGGTCCCTCAGGGAGACATCTTGCGCACCTTCGGGGTGAGTTTTTTTGAACGTTTCCACCACCCGATCGAGTACGAGGCGCGCGGACTTTGTCGTTATCCAGCGGGTCAGGTAGTCCGGGTTGGCGATCAGTGCTTTGCGGATGTCGCGGACTAGCTCTGCCTCGAACCCTTTCTGGCTCAGGGCTTTTGAGGCAAATGGGCTCCACTGGTTGGCATTCTGCAGGGCCTGCAGGTGATGGATGATCTCCTCGCTCATCAGCAGCGAGCTTTCGAGCGTAAGCGGGGCCAGGTCAACGGTGTCCCTAACGATAAGTTTCGTTAGGGGGTCCACGATGCGAACGCGCGTCCCTTTAATGCGGCAACATTCCGGTGACTCCTCCCACTGCGCGAGGCTAAGGATTTCAGCTTTAGCCACTTTGAGTCTTTCGGGGGAAGCCTTGAGCTCGGCCAGCCGCCCGGGACCGACGTACAGCGTTTTGGCTTCGGGCTCGTACGAAGTAAGTCCGGTGCCGGCCATGAAGCCAACATCGCTGATCTCTTGCCCGAGTAGTTCCCACTGTTCCGTCCGCACCAGGTGCCGGGCGCGCAGCAATTTGTGCTTCACGACTTCGGCGGCTTTGGCGCGTTGCTCGGGCGACATTTTGCGGAAGTGCAGCTCGGCGGGTCTGGGGGCCCCCGCGTAAATCAGGATCGGGCCGAAGGGATCATCCAGGCTGGCGAACTGAACGGTGCAGGAGTTTTCGTCCACGGCTCCGGCGACGAACCCCAGTAGTAACAGCCCAAAAATGACGAACCGGCGCATGTTCCCCCATTATCCCATTGAGCGGCCTTCCGGGGCCAGCCCCCCTTGAAAAGAGCTTGAAACCCCAGCACAATGCCCCGCAATGTCATACGCCTCGTCCCTGCCGCTTTCGGCTAAAAAGATCGCCCGCTGCCGCACCATTGCCCGCTCAATCGGCGATGTGGTGGCGGACCTGATCCATAAAAACAGCACGTTCGGGACGGAACGCGCTGTACTACGCCTTTTGGGATTCAACGGCGCGCTCGAAAAAGACGGGTTGATGTTCCCCATCAGCAATTTCATCGTGGGGCAGCTGCAAGAATCCGAACGGCTTTCGTACGGCGCGCTGTACTGGGTTGCTAATGCGATGCTTGCCAAGCAGTACGATTTAGCCCGGTTAGAGCGGGCGATCTTAAGTGGTGAAGTGCACCTGGGTGAAGTGGAAGCCTTGCCGCGCAAGTTGGTGGAAAAGCAGGCGGCCAAGCTCGCCAAGGACTCTTTCGATAGGTTGATCCGGTACCGCAAAGCGCGCGACAAGATTCGCCTGCGCCAGGGCGATCCGCTCAAAGAAAAACGGCCGCTTAAGTACGTGATCGTGGCGACCGGAAATATTTTTGAAGACGTGATTCAGGCCAAGAGCGCGGCCCTCGACGGCGCCGACATCATTGCGGTCATCCGTAGTACCGCGCAGTCGCTGCTGGATTACGTTCCGCAGGGCACCACCACCGAAGGGTTCGGCGGCACGTACGCCACGCAAGCTAACTTTTCGCTGATGCGCCAGGCGCTGGACGAACTCGGTGAAAAAGAGGGGCGCTACATACGCCTTACTAACTACTGCTCGGGCCTGTGCATGTCCGAGATCGCGGCGTTGGCCGCGATCGAAGGTCTGGACTGTCTGCTGAACGACGCGATGTACGGCATCCTCTTCCGCGATATCAATCCGCGCCGCACGTTAATTGATCAGCATTTTTCTCGTCTAATCTGTTCGGTCAGCGGCATCTGGATCATGACCGGCGAAGACAACTACATGAAGACCACCGACGCGGTGGAAAGTGGCAACCAGGTGTTGGCCTCGCAGTTCATCAACGAGGCTTACGCGCTGAATGCCGGCATGAAGAAGAGCCAGATGTCGATTGGCCACGCCATGGAGATGGACCCCTTCTATTCAAAGGTGATCCTCATGGAAGTCGCCCGCGCGCAAATGACGCGCCAGATTTTTCCGGAAGCGCCGCTGAAGTATATGTGCAACACCAAGTACAAAACGGGCGACATCTTTTTTAGCCACGCGGTCGACACGATCTTTAATCTCATTGGTTCACTTACGAATCAGGGCACGATTCTGCTCGGCATGCCAACGGAGGCGATCCACACGCCGTGGCTGCAGGACCGCACGATAAGCATTCGCGGCGCGAACTACATTTTGAACGGCAGCCTGGGGCTCTCCGACGAGCTGGGGTACCGCAACGACGGTTTCATGGCGAAATTCGCCGCCAAGGTTCTGGACGAGTGCGTGGAGATGCTCGAAAAGATCGAAAAGATCGGTCTGCTGAAGGCGATCGAGAAACGTTACTTCGCCGGCGTAAGCCGCACGGTAGAAGGCGGCAAAGGCGCCACCGGCGTGTTCGAGGTGGATCGCGGCCACTACCTGAACCCGTTCTTCAAGTTGATGGGGAGCAAGATCTGATGCCCAAACCCATCGCTCAGCCCGATTTGAAAAACCTCCGTCCGTACGGTGATACGACTAACGACGGCGCGGTTCAGTTTAGTTTCACCCTGCCGGTGGAGCCGGGGCCCAAGGCCCGCGAGGCGGCGACCCAATTAATACGCAAGTGGGGCTTCTTCGACGTGAAGGTCGCCCACATGTCGAAGGCCGGCGTGGGCTACTCGTTCATCGTGGCGTTCGGCCGTACGGAAGCCGGCGTGAACTTCACCGAGATCGTAGTGCCTGAGCTGTCGTCTGAAAAACGGACTTACAAGGAGATCGATGCGCTTATCGCGCGCGATATCAAACGTCCGGTTAAGGTCGTCGGCGCCTGTACCGGTTACGACGCGCACACCGTGGGGTTAGACGCCATCTTGAACATGAAGGGGTTCGACGGCGACATCGGCCTCGAGCGCTACAAAAATTTCCGCTGCGTAAACATGGGGAGCCAGGTTCCCACTGACGAGTTGATCGAACGTGCCCTGAAGGAAAAGGCCGACGCGATTTTGCTATCGAAGATCGTCACGCAGAAAGACATTCACGTCACCGACATGCAGGAACTGATGAACAAGCTCGAAGCCCGCGGCCTCACCGGCCGGTTCGTTTTGGTCGCCGGTGGGCCGCGCATCACCCACGCCATGGCGCTGGAGCTGGGCTTCGACGCCGGTTTTACCATCGGCACACGGCCTAGTGACGTCGCCAACTTTTTGTACGAGACTTTACGGGATAAGGAAAAGCGTGACCAAAAAGGGAAAAAAGGCAAAGGCTAGGCCTGCGACGACAAGTAAGTCGGCGACGAAGAGTTTGGCGAAAGCCACCTCGGCGCCGAGGCACGTCGTGGGGCGCGAGCAGGAGTTGGGCTTGATGCACCATACGCTGCGGCTGAAACGGAATTTGCTCATCGAAGGGCCCGTCGGCGTCGGTAAGACCTTTCTCGTTCTAGAGGCGTTGAAGGAACTCGGGCTGGAACACGAGCGCGTGGACGGCGATACCCGTTACACCGAACAAAAGCTTACCGGCTGGTACGATCCGCCGCTGGTACTGGCAAAGGGCTACTCCGAAGAGACGTTTGTGGCCGGACCGCTGATTCAGGCGATGCGTAAGGGCACCGTGCTGTTCATCAACGAGCTGAACCGTTTGCCCGAAGCAGTGCAAAATATTTTGCTGCCCGCGATGGATGAGCGCCAGGTGGTCGTGCCCAAGATGGGGACGGTCAAAGCGGAGCCCGGATTTCTTGTCATCGC
>JAYUBV010000408.1:0-1448 GCA_043740655.1 Pseudomonadota bacterium
AACCCATGCCCATCGAGTTCGACTGCATGTAATCGCTTTGCGGTGCGTCCACTCCCTGCAGCGCCCGGGGTTCGTGGAACTTGAAAATAAAGCCCCCCACCTGAACCACGTCGCCGTCGGCCAGCCACGACTCGACCACTTTGGCGCCGTTGACCTGGATTCCGTTCTTGCTTTGGTTATCGCGAATGAACCAGCCGTCGGGTGTGGACCCTAAGAAAGCGTGCGTACGCGAAATGCCTTCGCCGCCTACGACGATGTCATTGCCGTCAGCACGGCCGATGGTCAGCTTTCCGGCATTGAGCTCGATCGTGCGGCCCCGGTCGTTGCCCATTACCGTTTCAAGGTAGGGGCGCTCTTCGCGCGCCGTGGGTTGCGAAAGCTTTACTTCCACATTTCCGGGCGCATTTTCTTGCGTATTCGCCTGTTCAAGCTCAGCAAGTTTTATGGACTTACTTCCCATTACTTTCCTCGTACCGCCCGACGGAGGCAATCTTTAGCCTCGTCGTAATCGGGGTCTCGTCTTAAAATCTCATCGCAAAGGTTGCGGGCCGCGCGGAACTCACCCAGCTCCAGCTTTTCCTTCGCTTGATTCAAAAACAGATCAAATTCTTCTTTGCGCGCCTGCCGCGCCTTTGCCGCGATGCCCGAGGCCTCTTCGGCGAGGGGCGATTCCTTCGACAGCTTTAGCTTTGACGCCGACGATGCCGCCTTGATCGCGGCGGTGTAGTTGCGTTGGGCTAGCTCGCGCCGAGCCTTCTCAATGAGAATGCCGGCCTTTTCGTTATCGCGTTCGTGCGCGCCACGTTTGGCTATCTTTCTACCCTTCATGGCGGGGAGCTGGTCCAAGGGAACGTTCGTCAAATCCGTCATGCGGTACTCGGCCGCGTGAATGCCCATCATCGCGGTCTGGTTCTCGGGATCGATGATCAGGGCAAACTGGAAAGCTTTGGCCGCACTTTCAAACTCACGGATACGCAGGTATCGGCGCCCTTCGTCTAGGTACGCGGAAACCTCTTCGTGATCCTCAAGCACTACGCTGCGCGGAGAGACCAACGGTTGCGCCCTGCCCGGGTTGAACGCCGGCAAAGGCGCGGCGGCAATTTCGGGAGCCGGGCCTACGGGCATCTTCCCTTCCGGGTTCGTTTCCGTAATCGTGCCATGGATTGTCTCGTCGTTAGAAACCTTGCGAATCGTCGTGCCGCGCGGAAAGGACAAGTAGATGAGCCCCGAAAGGCCCATCACCGTCAAAATGTAGAAGGGCAAGCGCGACGTGGGGCCGCGCAGCTCCGCAACGCGGTTCTCTACCGAATCCATGAACTCGTTCAGGTTCACGGGGTTTTGCGCAACGTACTCGGCTTTCGCCCGGCGCTTGGTCAGCGTGGGCTCCAACGCCAATTTTGTTTCTTCCAGCTGGGGGTGGTTGAAGCGGAAAGCGATCTCACCGATTT
>JAYUBV010000409.1:0-5017 GCA_043740655.1 Pseudomonadota bacterium
GGATCCAACGCGGGATCCAACCAGGCGCAGAACCAGGCGCAGAACCAGTCGTCGAATTGCCTAGCCACCAACATGAGCCAATCGACGGCGGCCAACCTCGGCGTAGCCACCTACACGCAGCAGAACAGCTGCACGACCACGGCTTACGCAGTTTTGCGGGCCCTCACGGGGAATTCGACGGCGCCCAACATGTTGGCCCGCCGGATCTCGATTATGGCCTACGCCCGCTGCATGCTGGATCTGTCCCAGCAGCAAACGCGAGCCGTTCAGTGGACGCCGAACAATCTGACCAGCTACGGGTACATCCAGTACTACCTGAGCCAGTTCATCCAAATGCTCTCGCAGACCAGCTGGTACTAATTTTTTACGACGCCACTTAGGAAAACAACGATAGAGACGACACCTTGGACTTGGAGTGAATATGAATACGATCTCGATGCTCAAAAAATTGGCGTGGTTCCCCATGCTGGGACTACTCATCTCCTGCCAGCGCGGCGCGGAGATCAAAAAGACCAACTACCAAACGGCGGCCAGCGTTCAGGTCGGCAACATGGTCGCCGCCGTCGATTCGGCGGCAAGGCTTGCCCGACAGAATACCCACGGCGCAACTTCAATTCGCGGCGTGAACGGGAATTTTGACATCTTTGGTACTAGCCCCTGGGCCGGGCAATATCTTCCGAACAACGTGGACCAGGTTTCGGCGCAGTTTCAAAACATGATGATGCAGGTCAACGGCGCCATGACCAACGAGTTAGCGCTCGCGGCCGGCATCCGCGCCGTTAACAACCTTTTCACCGCCGGAAATCCGCAGTCCGCATCGGCGTATCAGTTCGCCGATTCATACACGCAGCAGGGACTGGCGTACTTAAACGCGTGGACCATTCCCGGAGCCCGGTACAAAGATTTCGCCGGCAACGTGGCCGGCGTCGCACCCTTCAACGGTTTCCTCGGCTCGGGCTTCATGGGCGATATTCAGCGCTACTAAACGACGATTTCAGTTCCATACGACTCTAAACCAAGGCGTCAAACAGGGGTCGGCTCTCCAAGGGGCCGGCCCTTTCTTTTTCCCGCACTCCCCATTTCTCCGAGAAGCACCGCCCGTGCGCCTCCGCAAACCGCGTTAACAACCTGTTGCCAAGCGTTAACAGCGTCTAACTCCCCGCAACATTAGTTATTGTGCGCAGCACCAAAACAACGGACACCAAATAGACCAATTAATGCAACAGGGGGAAACGTTGTTGAATCAGTTCTTCGTTGGGGTTGTCGTAGGTTCCTTGTCGCTGGCCGCCTTGGCCGGTCCGGCCTGTCCCGAGCTTCTGGGCGGCAAACCATCCAAAGCCGCGGTAACGGGTCCGTTAACTCAAGCCGCCGCAAATCCGGTCTACGGACCGATTCCGCTGTACGCTAGTTCCAAAGAACTCCACCAAAAGTTCTGGCAAAAAGTTGGCCTGCCGGCCGAACTCCTTGCACACTACGTGAACAACGAAGATTGCTACCAGCACCCCGTTAAGTTCTTCCAGTGCATGGCCGCCGTAAACACTCTGCTGGCGACCGAAGAGTCCGTCGCCCAGCTAATTCCTGGCTCCCAATACATGACCGGCAAATTCAACCTTGAAGTCGTCAAGGACCTCGGCGAGGCGCGGATTGCGGTTTGGCACCCGACCGCGAAAGAGCCACGGGAAATCCTAGCGGAACATCATGCGTACGAAGCTGCCCGCCGCGTAGGCTGGTTAAAGTTCTTGAAGTCCGGCAAGGCGATCGACCTCGACCGTCTCGTGTACGGCATGGTCGGCGCTCTGCAACGCGATCCGGAAGTCTCGATGAAGGTTGCCCAGGCGATCAACGAGTACATCCAGGTCACCGACGCCCACGGGCGCATCATGCCGCTAGAAATGCTCAAGCAAGAGCAGACGTCCGACGTCAGCGAAAAGCTGATTGGTATCGGCATACAGGTCAGCGAGACCGAAGGCGCCATAGTGATCGAAGCCACGATTGAAGGGGGACCCGCCGAGGCCGGTGGACTGCTGGCCGGTGACGTGATCAGCTCGGTCGACAGCTCGAACGTGGCGGGCAACCTGAAGACGGCGATGACCAAATTGCGCGGACCGGAGAACACCCGCGTGGTGGTCACCGTTATCCGCAAAGGTAAATCGATGGACATCACGCTCGTCCGCAAACCGGTCGAGATGAAGAATGTCTCGTCGAAACTCGTGACCAACGGTCAGAGCAAGCTAGGCTACATGAAGCTAGGTAGCTTCATGGTAGAAAATGCCGCCGATCAGTTGAAGGAAGCTATTGCGAGTCTCGAGGGCAAGGGCGCTAACGCCCTAGTACTCGACCTTCGTGGCAATCCCGGTGGAGCGTTGAAGGTCGCGGTGGAAATCGCGAGCCTCTTCCTCGGCCCCGGCAAAGACGTCGTGACGAGCAAATCGCTCTTCCCGAAAAATATCAAAGACGAAACCCACACCACGGAAGGCAACGCGGTTACCAACTTGCCACTGATGGTTCTAATTGACGCCGGTTCGGCTAGCGCTTCGGAACTGCTGTCGGGTGCCCTCCAAGATCACAAACGTGCTTGGATCGTCGGAGAGCGTTCATTCGGTAAGGGCACGGTTCAGGCCTCGCTCCGTCCGATGGGCCCTCACCAGCCGCTGCAACATTTCCCGGTGGTTCTGTTTCAGACCATTGCTCGGTTCTACCTGCCTTCGGGCCGCACAAACCAGCTGGTCGGGGTAACCCCCGACTTCGAGGCACCAATGCGTCCCGGAGAAGTGACCAAACGTCCGCGCGAAGGGGACATCTACCCGAACTCGTTGACGTCCGAAGGTGAAGCGTCACACTCGTCGCGTCCTGAAGAAGTAGTAACCCGCTTGCGGGCCTGCGTCGAAAAGACCGGCACGGCGAAAACCGCTTTCACGTCGGGAGCCAATGGACTTCCCCGTGACTATCCCATCCACGTGCTATTCGATCTGATGAGCTGCTTCGATCAACTGAAGATTCAGCCGATGGCGATGGCATTCAACTAAGGGGATACCCGTGCAGATGTTAAAAGTATTGATTGTGGGAATGGCAGCAGCGGTAGCTGGTTTTGCCGGCGAAACCGTTCGCGTGGAAACCTCGGGAACCGAATTCTCGGCCGCCGAATTGAGCTGCACGAACACGGTTTCGGGTAAGAACTTCGTGAAGGGCTGCGGCAACGTAGTAAGCGGCACGGGGAATGTGGTTTATGGCAACAACAACGTCGTCTCGGGCGTAAACAATCGGGTCTGTGGAAACGGGCGGGTTGTGTCGGGCGTTGGCGGCAATTACGGCTGCCCATAAACGCGACCAATAAGCGTTTTTCACCGAGAAAGGGAGCCTTCGAAAGAGGCTCCCTTTTTTATGGAACATTCGATACCGTATCTCCGTCACTAATCATCAGGAGCTCGTACGGTGAAGGCCTCGGAATTTTCTGATCTCGGTCGGTTCGAAGTGATCATGGAGCAGCTCATGCTGGGGGATCAGGTAAACCCCGATGATAAGAAGCCCGTCGTGGTGAAGGTGATGCGTGATAAAAAAACTCAGCGCGCTTACCAGCTAGACTTCAAGAACAAGCTCTATCGAGAATCAAAACACGTTCTCGAACCGTACAGCGACTGGAAGGCGCTAAAGTAGTTCGTCATTGCGAGAAGCCGGGCCGACGATGCCCGGCGCGCGAAGCAACCCCGCGGCATGACACTTTTCGCCTTTAGTGACGCATTACGCCCGTTCGACCCCCGTGCGTGCAGTGTCCGCACGCTCAAACCCCTTGGCATCCACCCTGCACATACGAATTGGTGAGTGGAGTAAGAGTAGTGGGGAGGAATCCATCATGACTCTGACGAATAAACTCATCCCTGCGATCACCGTGACCTCCTTAGCGCCCCTGTTCTTCGCCATCCTGCTCGTTGGTTGTAACTTTCAAGCCGTACACGATTTACCAATTCCGGGCCTTCAGAAAGAGCCTCTGCAGATCTCGTTGGACATCCCGAAAGGGTACACACCGGCACAAGAGATCAAGCAAAAAACTTGGGAAGACGTGGCCGCCGGAGCCCAGCGCCTGGCGCTTAATGGTCCCGAAAATACGGCGCCGGCCATGGTCACCACGCCGGTGGCTCAAGTAAAAGCGTCCAGGCCAGTTCTCGCCAAGGCGAAGAAAAAATCAAAACATTTTGTCATGGCGAGCAAACGTCGCGCGGGAAGAAAACTCGTGACGGCGACGTCGAAGAAGTTTTGGAAGCCAGTTCGCCTGGTCTCGCGCGATTAGCTCGCGCTAACTTTGTCATTGCGAGCGCAGCTTTTTGTCATTGCTTCGCTGCGCTCGCAATGACGGTACAGCGTTTAAAGCGAAAAATGAATCCCGCCAAGGATGTGGATCCCGCGGGTTTTTACGCTTGTAACACTCAGATCGTTCACGTTCACTATACCTAACGAGTAACGGGCTTCGGCCAGAATGCTAAGCTTGGGAGCGATCTCCAACTCGATACCACCCCCCGCATCGATCGACAGATCGAACGCCTTGGCTCCCGCGCCTTCTACTTTGAACGCCGGCGCCGGACCCGCCAGCAAATACGGTTTAATCACCGGAGTTTCAAACTTCACCTTCAACAACAATGGAACCACGATGTAATTCGCGTACCCTTTTTTCACGTAGTTGAACTCCGGCTGGAAATGGAACAGGTCGCCCTTCGACTCGTAGAACGCACCGAGCATGATCTCGGTCGTCGAAACCGTGGGACCGGGCGCGCTAACGTCCGCCAAGTTAACTCCGCCGTGTAGACCAACGCCCGCCTGCGACTGTACGCCAATAACCAAAGCCAAGGCGACTGCCGCCCGTTTAAAATTCATCATGTGTCATCCTCCCAATAGTGGAACGACGAAACAGTAAAGGCAGGGGTCCGCGAAGTAAATATGGCGAATGTTAGGCGAACTTCTTAGCGAGGGTGGGATAGGTGAAATCGATCTTACGAAACACCTTGGCTTCGATAAAGACTTTGAG
>JAYUBV010000410.1:0-5016 GCA_043740655.1 Pseudomonadota bacterium
TCCGGCAACAACCCTTGGGCCAAAAAGGCCGCCACGCAACCGGCGAGCAGATCTCCCGATCCTCCCTTAGCCAGCGCCGAGGTCCCTTCGTTGATGACATACGTGCAAGGCGCGCCTGGAGATTTTACGAGCGTGCCGCGACCTTTCAGCAAACAAACCGCGCCGGTCTTTTGCACCAGGCGATTAACGGCGTCGTACCGGCTTTTTTCCACGTCCTCCACCGACGTCCGCAATAAACGTGAAGCCTCTTTCGGGTGCGGCGTCATCAACACCGGGGCCTGTTTGCGCACTAGCGGCAAGAGTTCAGACTCCGCGAGTAGGTTAAGCGCATCCGCATCTAGCACCAGCGGGTGCGCACAGGCGAGCGCCTTCTTCAAAAGCACCTTGGCGCCATCCCCCTGCCCCATTCCCGGCCCGAGTACCACCACGGCCGATCTCGATTTCTCCAGGGCGGGGCCGATCTCTTCCAGCATAATTTCAGGCGGGAGCAGTCCGCGCAAGGCGGTGAGTACTGAGGCGTCGCCCGCCACGGAGACGAGCCCAGCCCCCGAGTGTAGAGCTCCGCACGCAGAAATCACGGCGGCCCCAAGCTGCGCCAGCGGCCCCGCCACGATGAGCACGTGGCCAAAACTTCCTTTGTGGGCGACCGGTTTTCGCTTAGGAAATCCGGCGGCAACGTCTTTTTGCTCGACCAGCCCCACGGCCGGCGTGATGCCCGGAATCGTGCGCGGAATTCCGATTTCGGCGAGTAGTAAGTCTCCGGTAAAATCGGCGGCGCTCCCGGTAACGAGGCCGCGCTTGTAAAAACCCAAGGTCATCGTCTCCGAGGCCCGCACGCATTCGCCCAGCGTCTGACCCGTATCGGCATTGAGTCCGCTGGGAATGTCGGCCGCCACTACGAAGGTACGGCATTCGTTTAAGGCTACGATCGCGGCTTTGAAGGCGGCATCCGGCGGGCGGTTGATGCCGATGCCGAACAATCCATCCAGCGCCCAGGCGTAAATCTTTTCGGAAGGAATTTCGGTAAGGAATGACACTCCGGCCCGTTCGAGCATCTCCTTCTGCGCACGGCACTCGGTGGACAAAGCCCTTTGCCCCTCGATCAGCACCACGTCCACCACCGCGCCTTTATGGAGCAGCAGCCGGGCCGCCGCCAACACGTCGCCGCCGTTGTTACCGGGGCCGGCGAGCACCAGCCCGGGAAACTCAGTCAACGGGGAGAAGCGGCGCGACACTCGCTCCGCGATGGCTATGGCCGCGTGCTCCATGAGTGTCGAGGCGGGGATCTTCAACGCTTCGATGGCGTAACGATCCGCCGCCGCCATTTCGACTTGGGAGAGGACGGGTTTCATGGGGGTAGTTTAGCCGCACGCGGAGGACCTGTCATTGCGACGCGAAGCTGGGCAGACGCCAGGCGAATCTCGTGTGTGGAAATTTACGACGTGGAGACTAAGGCGCAGATCGGTCGATTCCCGGTGCCGGGCGGAACCGGCATCAGCTTTGCCGCGGACGGAGACGTCCTGCTCCTTCGCCTTGAACACGAAGTGAAAGCGATTAACTGGCGAAGCCACACTAACTACTAGTGCCGCCTACCCCAACTGCGCGCGAATCGCTCCCGCAATGTCGTCGGCGTACTGGCGAATCTTCGCCGAGTCTTCGCCTTCCACCATAACTCGGGCCAGAGGCTCGGTGCCGGAGTAGCGAACGACCACGCGGCCCTTCAGTCCCAACGCTTTTTCCGCCTTGCTGATGGAGTCGACGATCTTGGGAAACGTTTTCAAGTCTTCCTTGCGGCGGACGAAAACGTTTTCGAGCACCTGCGGGAGTTGAAGCATCTGCTTTTTCAGCTCGGACAGGGGCTTGCCCGTAAGCTTCATGATCGAAAGGATACGTAGCGCCGCGATCATGCCGTCGCCGGTGGTGTTGTGGTCCAAGAACACGACGTGTCCCGACTGCTCGCCACCCAAATTCAAACCTTCTTTACGCATCGTCTCTACGATGTACCGATCGCCGACCTGCGCGCTCACGGTCGAACCGCCCGCCGCGCGAATGGCCACGTCGAGCCCCATGTTGCTCATCGGGGTGACGACCACGGTATTCTTCTTCAGCGTACCGGACTTGAGCATGTCCAAAGCGCAGATCGCTAAGATCTGATCGCCGTCGACCACTTCGCCGGTCTCGTCACTCAAAATTAGGCGGTCAGCGTCGCCATCCAAGGCGATCCCGATCTCCGCACGATGCTCGTGCACCGATCGGCACATGCTTTGGGGATAAACCGCACCGCACTGGTCATTAATATTTTTACCATTGGGCGATACGTTGAGCGGAAACACCTCCGCCCCCAGCTCCTGGAAAACGATGGGAGCGACTTTGTAGGCGGCGCCGTGCGCGCAATCGAGCACGATCCGGATGCCGTCTAAGGTCATGTCCGCCGGAAAGGTGTCTTTAATGTAAACAATGTAGCGGCCGATGGCATCGTCGATGCGGGCCGCGCGGCCGATCTGTTCCATCGTCGGACGGAAACGATCCAGCTCTTCGGAGTGCATGATCTGTTCAATCTCAAGCTCCTTCGCGTCAGGCAATTTATAGCCGTGGCGGTCGAAGATCTTGATTCCGTTGTACTGATAAGTGTTGTGGCTGGCCGAGATGACGATGCCCACGTCGGCTCGCATGCTGCGCGTCAAAAAGGCGATGCCCGGGGTAGGAAGCGGACCGACGAGGAAGACTTGGGCCCCCATAGAGCAAAAACCCGCCGATAGCGCGTTCTCGAGCATGTAGCCAGAGAGACGGGTGTCTTTGCCGATGACAACCTTGGTGGTGCTTCCGAAGCGCTTCTGGCGCTCGAAGAAGAGGTAGCCAGTGGCCCGACCGATCGCCATCGCGATTTCGGTGGTCATTGGAAACTGATTAGCGATGCCCCTTACGCCGTCCGTGCCGAATAACTTACCCATGTTACTTCACCTTTTTGGTCATGATTCGGACCTTCACTACCTGGTCTCGGGAAAGGCGAAAGCCCTGCTCGGCATCGACTTCGACGGTGGCCACGGCTTCTTTCACCCCGGAAAGGCCGGTCACGTCTATTGCCTCCGTCCCGACCGCTTCGAGCTGCATCAGCAAGCTCTTAGGGCCGGCGATGGCGACCTTACCTGGCCACGCTTTTACCATAGAGATCTCTTCGCCGTCAGCAATTTGGCCGCGTAGCGTTGGTTTCACCGGGACATAAGTTTCCGTAACCTCTTCGAGGCGAATCACGATCGTCGGCGGGAAGAAGCTAGTCACCCTTACCCCGTTTGGCAGATCGCCGATCAGGTCCTCGCTCACGGTCAATACGACGGTATTGTCGCGCGTATGGCGTAGGTCGGGACGGATGGGAACGTCCTTTTTCTCGACGTTTTTGAGCAAAACGCGGGGGCCGCTAACCGAAAACTGGATATAACTAGGTAACTTATTGACGATCATCATGCCCGGCGGAAGCAATGGCTCTAACTTAATATTCTTCTTCAACTCTTCCTTTTTGAATCCCAGCACCGTGATCCAGAGGATAAGCGCCAGCAGCAGACTCACGGCCTTCAAAGCCAATGACTCGGTCAACGCCAGTGCCCCACGCTCACTCCTCAGCAATTTGGGAAGTCTCATCACGCGCCTCCCGTATCTAGTGTGCGGCCTTCAAACCGCTTCAAGCCTAGCAGTTCAAAGAGTTGATGCCGGAGTGATTCCAAGCTTAAATCGCGGATTACCGTACCGTGATGCACCAACGAGATCTCGCCGCGCTCCTCCGACACGACAACCACGACCGCGTCGGTCTCGTGGGTGATGCCCAAAGCGGCGCGGTGACGCGTTCCAAACTCTTTTTGTACGGCCGGGTCTCTGGACAACGGCAATAAGCAACCGGCAGACGACACGCGCGAGTTACGGATAATGATGGCGCCATCGTGAATCGGCGACGTGGGGTGGAAGATCGAGAGAATTAAATCGGAAGTGACCCGTGAATCAAGCACGGTACCGGCTTCGATGTAGTTCTTTAAACCGGTCTCGCGTTCCAGCACGACTAGCGCTCCGATGCGCGCCTGCGCCAGATTATGCGCCGCTTGGCAGATCTCTTCTAAGATCGAAACCTCTTCGATCGTATTGGTACTCGTGAAAAACGGGTTGCGTCCGACCTGGGTCAGCGCTTTCCGGATCTCATCCTGGAACACGATGATGAGGATCAGAATCAGGTTGTTGAAGAATTTATCGAGAATCGTATAGAGCGTGTGTAAACGGAAACGATCGGCGACGTAGTAAAAGATCAGAATGATGCCAAAGCCGGTAAGCATCTGCACGGCGCGCGTGCCGCGGATGAGCAGCAGAACACGGTACACGATCACGCACACGAGCAGGATATCGATAAAGTCCTGCCAGCGAAGAATTTCGCGCACGTTTTCTAAAAATTGAAGCATAGTTCTTCCCTAACTTATCGACGATTTGTGCCATTTTTGTTAGGGGAATTTAGCGCGCGTTAACACAAAAAAACCCCCTGCCGAAACGGCAGGAGGTTTTTTAAAAGGTGGCTTGTGCGTTTTTAAGGGTTAGGCGACTTCGGCCTTGCCCTTACCCATCGGCATCGTCGCTTGTTCTGGCATCGGCAACGCATGCGCTGGCTGCGCTTGCGGCATCGGCAAAGCCGGCAACGGGCGGTTCTCGATCAGCATGTCGATCTCTTCACGATCTAGGGTTTCACGCTCGAGTAATGCCTGCGACATACGGTGAAGCAGTTCGACGTTAGCGCGGAGAATCTGAGCTCCCCGTTCGTAGTTCGTCGTAACGATTCGGCGAATTTCATTGTCGACCAGCTCAGCCGTTTTCTGGCTGACTTCGGTCGAGTGGCCCATTTCACGACCCAGGAAAGGATTGCCTTCCTTGCGCCCGATGTGAACCGGTCCAATGACCTCGCTCATCCCCCACTCGCACACCATACGGCGGGCTAAGTCGGTAGCGCGTTCAATGTCGTTGCCGGCCCCGGTCGTCTGTTGACCC
>JAYUBV010000411.1:0-5010 GCA_043740655.1 Pseudomonadota bacterium
CCTGGCGCGCGTCGATGACGTCAGAATGATGACGACCTACGCGAAGATGCGTTACGGCCTCCGCACCGCCCTGATCCGTCCTTATCCTACCGAAGTGGACCGGCAGCTAGAGGAGAAAGTGTGGGACCTGGATCCCCTGGATCCACAGTTCATCACCAAGGCATTGAACAGGCTTGGCGACATCCGCAATAACATTGCGGCGGTTCTCCCCTTCTCCGACAATTCCGTATTTGCCGGACCTCAGCTTGCCGAAGCACTGGGCTGTCTGGCCGATGACTCCGACGGCGCCCAGGCCGCATTCTCGAAAACCGTTTATCGCGAGGAGGAGCAAAAGCTCCGCGCGATCGCCGAGATGCAAAACCTGTTCGTCCCCCGCTTCAAAGTGGTGGAAACGCTACCCGAATTGCGCCAGTTCTCGGAAAGCTGCCCCAACGGGTTCGTGTTAAAGCCTAGTTGCGAGGGAAATAACCGTGGCGTGCTGCGCTTAAACCCGGGCGACGATATGGAAAACGCCTTCCAAGAAGTGATGCCCTACCTGAAAGGCGGCCTCATCGCCGAAGAGCTAATCCCCTTTGAGGAGGAGTACTCCTTCGACGGTCTGGGTGAACTGTGCTTCATCACCGAAAAGATGAGCCTAAACTCCAAGTACCCGGTGGAAATCGGCCAGAAGCTACCGGCCTCTCCGGACAAGGACCTGCGCCAGGCGGTGGCCCGCGCCGGGCGTTTCGCGAACCTGATTGTGGGGCAGCTGCACGGGCCGTTCCACAACGAAGTGAAGGTAAACGGCGTTACGCACCAAGCGTCGGTGGTAGAACCGAACCGCCGCCCCGCCGGTATGAAGATCTGGCACCTGGCCGAGCGCGTGTACGGCATCAACTTCTTCCACCTGTGGATCGATCGCATTGTCACCGGTGATTCGGCCACGACGTTGCCCGAGCCCAAGGGCATGGCGGCGATTCGCCAACTACGCCCTTCCACGGACGGCTCGGTGCACGGCCTGCAATCGGAGGATCGGAGGCTTGAGTTGTTCACCGAAATCGTGCGGTCGATGGAAAAAGATGGCCTCTTCCCCGACGTGCTGTGGTCGGACTTTCGCATCCTGAAACGGGACGGCGAAACGGTCACCCGCGAAGCGAAGGACAACGCCGGTTTTCTCGGCGAGGTCTGCCTTTTCTCGCGCAATCTCAACACGGACTTCGAAAAGGCATTTAGCTACTTCGAAGCCACGTTCCAGAAATCAACCGAATGCTTTTTGACGGAGGTCCCATATGAAAATCTTAGTGTTGCATCGAATTCCCTATCATAAGATTGAATACGCGCGCGGCATCGACCACGAAGCGCACGACGTTACTTACGTCGGAACCGCGGAAATTATCGCGACGTTGCCTGAGTGGCTGCGCTGCGAACGCATCGAACGTCCCGGCAAAGGCGACGTCGTGGAGGAAACCCTCGCGGCGGTTCAAGACCGAGAGTTCGACAAGGTGATTTCATTGTCGGAGTACGAGCTCATCGCCGCCAGCCGCGTGCGCCAAGCGCTCGGCATCGCCGGTCCGAAGGAAGAAGTCGTCTTAAAGGTCCGCGATAAGGTCATCATGAAGGAAGCGGTGGCCGCCGCCGGAATCCGCGTGCCGCGGTTTCTCCGCTGCGACAAGTGGCTCAACGCCAAAGATCGGGCCGCCCTCGCTTGGACAGGCCCTACCATCCTGAAACCAGTGGATGGCGCGTCAAGCGAGAACGTCGTCCTCTTCGTCGATTTTGACGACATGGTGGTGCGCATGGAGGCGGGAACGCTGCCGGTAACCCATTTCAAAGCCGATCGCTACGAGATGGAAGAGTACGTAGCGGGCCCCATCCTGCACATCGACGGACTAATGCGCGACGGTATGCTCGGCGTAGGGCTCGTCAGCCAGTACCTCGGTACCTGCCTGGACTACGCCAACGGCAAACCGCTGGGTTCGTTCCAGTGGGACGACGTAGAAAGTAGCCAGCTTTTGCCGTGGGCCGAAATCATTCTCAAAGCCGTCGGGCTTCGCGACGGCGCTTTCCACCTGGAAGCCATTCTGACCGACGACGGTCCGGTGTTCCTCGAAGTGGGCGCCCGGGTCGGCGGCGCGGACGTGGTCAACACTTTTGAAATGGCGACGGGGATTCACCTGCCGAGCGCCGAGCTGAGATTGATTCTGCGCGATCCCAATATGCCGGTCTCGTTTGCGGGAAAACCGCAACGCGATCGGTTCGGCTGGTTCGTCTTCCCGGGGCACCACCTGCAGGAAGGCGGCTGCCAGATCATGGGCGCGCAACGGTTCCGAAGTCACGCCAACACGGTTCGCTGGTTCGAGCTGAAGGCCGACGCCAAGTTGCCGCGGACGATCACCTACCACGCGCACCTAGTCCCGGTAGCCGGCATCTTGAAGGGACGCGACTCGGAGCAGCTACGCCGCGCGATGAAGGACGTATTCGAAACGGTTCTCATTTTCCCCACGGGGAACTGGAACCAGGCCATCTCGGCCTAACGCTATCACCCTAGGAGATCGACATGACCCCGTTCTGGATCTATTTCTGCAGCTCATTCGTTTCGCTGCTGGGCTCAAATTTCTTGCTCTTCTCGCAGGGCTGGTACCTGCTGAAAATTTCCGGAAGTCCGGCGTCCGTCGGTGTCACGTGGTCGCTATTCTTCCTACCGAGTTTGCTCGTACTGCCATTCCTGGGGCAAATCTTCGACTCTCCTCGGCTGAAAGCGATGCTGGAGAAATTGGAACGGGCCAAAATTCTCTTGTTCGCGGCCTTTTTCTTACTGCTGTCGTTTCACCCGCGCCCCGAGTTTGTCTTGCTGCTCTCCGTGCTCTACGGCATCTGCTTCGTTCCCTACCACCCGTCGGTTTACGTGATGGTGAAGCGTCTCGTGCCGCCAGCCTCGCAGGCGCGTTACTCCTACTTCTTCGAAATTTCACTCCAGCTCGCCAACATCATCGCGGTACTGGCTTCAGGATGGCTTTTCGATAAATTTGGTTTCCTCACTCTGCTAATACTGTCGGCCGGTTTCGTGGCCCTGGGTTTATTAGGCCTCCGCCGCGTGGATGAAACGGCGCTGACGTTGCCCGCGGCGAGCCAGGTCACGCACACGGCAAACCCCTACTCACGCCTTTGGAATCTTTTCTGGAGGAACGCGGGTGCCGGCGGTGAGCTCGATCGTAAGCAGTTCTGGTTCGGCGTGTTCCACCAGATCCCGCAAGCGGTGATTCTCGTCGGTAACGTACCTATGATCCTTTACGTTTCCGACGTGATGAGAAAGGGGGCGTGGGAATTTGGGTTACTCGACGGCGTGTTCGGGCTGGCCGCCCTTCTCATCAGCGTGTTCTGGTCGGCGCGCAAGAGCTGGCTCCCCAACGTGCGCGACAACGCGTTGATGTCCCTGGCGGGCGGCGTGACCATCGCCGCGGTAGCCGTCATCCCCAGCACCGGCTTGTGGCCGTACCTGTGGATGACCTTTTACGGTGCGTTCCTGGTGTCGAACAAACTCTTCGCCCGCGCCGCCATCGTGGCCTGGGTGCCCAAAGAAAAGATGGGGACGTTCAGCACCCTTTTCCAGATGACCGGCACGATGGTGATGATGGGGCTGTTCCTCATCGAAAGCGCCCTTCTGCAATCGCTGGGCGTAGTCGCGGGCTACGGTTTCCTAGCGGCCGTGCTGATCGTTTACTCGGGTTTCCTCTTCGTGCTGAACACCGAACCAAAGCGTTCGCGGTCTACCGCCGTGGTCAGCTGATATGGATATCATCAAACTGCCGCATCCGCGTCGACTGTGCTTAGATCTGATGGACCTGTTCTCGGGGATGAAATCATTGTCGTTCACCCTCGTGGAGAATGGCGCCGATGAATCTACGCTAAAGCTCGCAAAGCTTTTGAGTGAGCGGGTAGATCGCTTGGCGCCGCGGGTGCGGGCGTTGCAGTGGGAGTTAGAGGCGGAGTTTCGGGAGTAAATGCGTTTAGTTCGTTTCCATCGTCTTCAAGATGTGGCGAATCTCTTCGACGGGAACGGTGTAGTTTCGGCCACAGAACTGGCAGGTGACGTGGGCGGGATCGCCCTTCAGGATCATTTCCATCAGCGTGGCCTTGCCAAGGATAGTAAGACCACGATCGACACGTTCCTGCGAGCAACGGCACTTATAGTGAATCGGAAAATCGTGAACCACTTCGGTGAGCGACGGATCGTGAGATAGCGGCTTCACCCACTCGATCAACGGCTTCCGGTTAGCGATGACCGACGACAAAGCCTCGGCCTGCTTCGCATTTGCTTCGATCTGCGAGAGGATCTTTTCGCTTGCCCCCGGCAACACCTCGAGCAGCACGCCGCCCGCGGCTTCCACTTCACCATCGGGCCCCAAGTGAACGGTCAACGATACGATCGCGGGAATCTGATCGGATTGAAATAAGTAGAAAGCGAGGTCCGGCGAAATCTCGCCCTTCCAAAGGGGAACGAGCCCGATGTGCGGCTGTTTCTGAAACGGTTGCGTACGCGTAACCTGCAGCGTGCCCTGCCCGATGGCGGCGGGTAAATCCCAGCGCCCGTCCTTCAAAATCGCCTGAAGCTTAGGGTTAGCGCAGTAAGCCCGGGCTGCGGACTCGTAAGTGGCTTCGGCGAAAAGCGTCCCCAGCGGGCCATCGCCCTTAAAATAAAGACCGACCGCTTGGCCCTCGCGCAGCTGCGAGGCCATGAGCACCGCGCCAGTAATCGCCCGCCCCATCGCGATAGTGGCCAAGGGCGAAAGCCCCTGCAACGTCTTACACTCGCGCACGAGTTCGGTGGTATCCGCTGCCGCCGCTCTGATGAAGAGGTCAGAGCTAAAATACTTGTGAACTTTATATTCCAAGTGGATTAGCGGTGCGCGGCCGTCGGATTAAAACTGACCAATACCGTAACGGGCACGCCGCTCGTCTGGTTGCGCTCAACGTTGTAGGGATAAAAGATGCCGCCGGGGCCGATGGCGCCTACTTGGTGGTAACGGGGAT
>JAYUBV010000412.1:0-1441 GCA_043740655.1 Pseudomonadota bacterium
AGCCCCGCCCGCAACGCCTCGATAAAGACGATGCCAAAGGACTCCGCCCGCTCGTTGAGCTGACAGTAGAGGTCCGCCGCGGCGTAATACGTGGCCGCCTGGTCCGTCTGTCCCCAAAATTTTACGCGCGCCGACAATTTGAGTTCGACCGCTAGGTCCTTTAGCCCCTGCTCGTACCGCTTCTCTTCTTTGTTCTGTGCACCGCCCACGATCCACAGCCGCCAGGGTTGGCTAGCGCGCAGGGACGCCGCCGCGTGTAGCAATGTGCGGTGCCCTTTCCAAGGCTGCATACGGCCAACCTGCAAAATGATCCGTTCCCCCGATCGGGCTCCCAGCCGTTCCCGCGCCGCCGTGCGGTCCTCGGCGGAGACCTCGGACTTGGCCACCGGGTACGGCATCGTCTCGAAACGATCGGCCTTCAAAAAATCCACGCAGCGCTCAGTGACGTACCGGCTCGGCGTCACCACCATCTCAAAATGCCGTTCGCGCACTAACCACGATAGCCAGTGGTCACGATTGAGTACGTCGTTCATCCACAGCACCGTGGGCCGCTTCACGTTGGTCGGCAGCAAGGCATTAGCCTGCCAAAAGCCGTGCGCCACCACCAGGTCCGGCGCCAGTTGGCCGATCCGTTCGGACACCGCGCGACGGGCCTCGAGGATGGACCAGGGGCGCGAAAACCGGGGCGTCGGCACCACCTCGTAAGGAACGCCCAGCGCCTTCAGTTTCGCCGAGAAGGCCCCTTCCCACCCCAACAGAAAGTGGTGCTGCCAGTCGGGGGTGTGCAGTCGGCTGGCCTTCATCCAGGTAGAGAGGAAGGTCTCGACGCCGCCGTACATATTGCCGCTGTGCAGGTGGGTGACTCGCATCGTTCCATTATCCCCGGGACGGCCTCCGCTTGCCAGTCCACGCCATTTCGATAAAGTAAGCCGCATGTCGAATAGCATGGAAATAGCGACGTTAGCCGGCGGGTGTTTCTGGGGTGTGGAAGCGCTGCTGCGCGAAATTCCCGGGGTGAAAAACACCCAGGTGGGCTACACCGGGGGCACGTCCCCCAACCCGATTTACGAAATGGTGAAGCTCGGTACGACGGGGCACGCGGAAGCCATTCAGATTGAGTTCAACCCTGCCGAGATCTCTTTTGAAGATCTACTGCACCTTTTCTTCAAGCTACACGATCCCACGACCCGCAACCGTCAGGGCAATGACATCGGTTCGCAGTATCGATCCGCCATTTTTTACCACTCCGAAGCGCAGAAAAAATCGGCGCAGAAGGTTCGGGCGGAGATCGAAGCGTCCGGTAAATGGAAATCCCCGGTAGTGACGGAGATCACGGCGGCCGGCAATTTCTACGATGCCGAGGATTACCACCAGGACTACCTGCAGAAAAATCCGAACGGTTACACCTGCCACTTCTGGCGCGCGTAACGTGAGGCTTTTC
>JAYUBV010000413.1:0-4996 GCA_043740655.1 Pseudomonadota bacterium
GTAGGTATTTTTTCGGACATTCTCGAACTTATCAAGCGCGACGGCCTCCGCATCTGCTTGGCCATCCTGCTCTTCGTCGGCGTCTTCATCTGGCTCAGCCTACGTAATTGGCAAGAGGCGATTCTCTGCTACGTACCTTTCGTCATGTCGTTGCCGATGGGGATCGGACTCATGGCGGTATGCGGGGTGCAGTTCAATATTTTTAACACGGCCATCTTGCCGGCCCTCGTCGCCGTAGGTATCGAGATTCCGATTCAGCTCATGCAACGCGCCCGGGAGATTCGCCAGGGGTACAAAGCCGTACGCGACGTAGCGGTTGGCCTCCAGCTTTCGCTGCTGACCACCGCGCTCGGATTCGGAACGCTGGTATTTACCCGCGCCGGAGTCCTGAAGAGCCTCGGATGGATTTCGCTGCTGAGCGTAACCGCGATCTGGCTGGTCGGCCTTTTTGTGCAGCCGGCTATCCTGGAGCGTTGGTTTAAAAGGCTTAAACGCGCTTAGTGATATAATTCGGGGGAGATGCAACCCCTCAAAATCATCGTCAGCCACGACCTGCACCCTTGGGAACGGGATATGTTCGCGAGCACCATCGAGGGCTTAAGTCCGTACTTCGATGTAGAAACCACCGATGTGTTCGACAGCCGTACCGTTAAGGCGACAACCGGCGGCGTCTGGATTTTATCGCGCGGTTGGAGACAGGCAACTCGCCGACTGCGCGATCTACCGCAGGATACGCCGGCGCTGATCACCGTGCTCGACTCCACGCAAAACACATCGTCGTGGCAAGCGCTCCTCTGGGAAAAATGGGAAACGCCGCCCGCCAATCACCGCTTTCTTTGCCTAAGCCCCTTCACGTTCCGTTTTCTAAGCGAGATTCACGGCGTAACAAAGTCTCAACTGCACTTCGTGCCACTTCCCTTTACCGCTAGTCACCGCGAACCGCGCCCGGCGTCGGGACTAATTCGTCCGCGTTTACGCGTCGGTACCTTTTGTAAATTCACGTCGGAAAATAATCTCCACCACATGATGACGGTGGCTCATTACGTTTCGCAGCGTAGTCCGAACGTGGAGTTCACTTTGATGGGGTACGGGCCGCTAACCAAGCACCTACGCAATATGGTGAGCTCGTTGGGACTCGAAAAAACGGTCACCATCAAAGAGACAACTCATATCGAAGAGATACAAAATCTGGATCTGTTTTTGTACATTCCCATTCGCAACGACCACTTCGGGCCGCTCCTGTACGCCGCCCAGTACGGATTACCGGTCATCGCTAATGAGCTGCCGGGAGTGGAAGACTTCATTCTCGAAGGGCGCACGGGGTTCATCTCCCCTCCCCACGATACGAAAGCGTTGTCGGAACTGATTCTGCGCATGGAATCCAATCCCGAACTAAAACACGGGCTGGGGACAGCGTTCCGCACTCACCTTTCCAACCAGTTTCCCATTTCATTAACGGCCGAAAGCATCGCGCGCATTTTTGGGAATTCCGCTTCCGCTAAGCCCGTTGCACTGGCTTCATGATCTACACCAGAAGCGCATCCGGATCCGTTACCAATACCGTCCCGAAGCTACGCAAATGGGTGGCCCGTGCCATCTTGCTTACGTTGCTCATCGCGGGGATGTTTTTCCTGCCCATCCGCCGCTGGGTCGAAAGCATTTCCTGGTTTCACATAAAGACAGTAATCGTCTCGGCGGAAGCGCCGCTGACGGAAGACGAAATTCGCCGATCGCTACCCATCACCGACAAAACGAGTTTGATCACGCTAGATGCGGAATCGTTGATTCTCCGATTAAAAAGTTTAATCTGGGTCGACCAAGCGGTGGTTAAAAAAGAATTTCCGAATCGTCTCTTCGTCAAAGCGACTCCACGTATCGTTTCTGCGATCTGGATTCGCGACGGGGAGCCGCACTATCTCGATGCCAAAGGAATTCTGATCGAGCGCATCGATCTGCGCCCATTGACCGCCCAGCGCTTACCGGTGATCACGCAAGAGGCGGCGGCGGCGCAATCGGCGTGGAGTAAGTCCGCGGTTTTGGAAACCGTCCACCGCATTCAGCGATCGCTGGAACCAGATTTTTTGGTTTCGGAATTAAATTTGGATCGCTACCCGTACTTCCGAATTTTTCTCACGCCGCTTCCGGTGGAAGTGCTTTTCGATTTCGAAACCTGGTCCTCCCAACTCCCGTACCTAGTTTTGCTACTGCGTCATCCCCCCCTCCAAACCGTCCAACCTAAGAAGATCAATCTGATTTTCCCGAAGAAAACGATTGTCACTACGCAGGAAAACAAATAAATTTGGGCTGACAGAGTACTTTCGTTCGCTTTTTTCAAGCAGTTAAGAAGTTTACAACCAAATACGCGTGAGGGACCTCCCCGTTGGTCCTTTGACGAAAATGATTTTTATTCTCTCTCGCGCCTAAGAGAAGACGAAGTGCTTCTAAAAGGTGGCGTATGTCTAGGCCAAAACGACCGGCGGAAAAGACCAAAGGGCTCTACGTTGGTCTCGACTTAGGGACGACAAAAATTTGTCTGGTTGCGGCAAAGCCGGGACTCGATACCCTGGACGTCGTCGGTCATGCGCAGGTCGCCTTCTCGGGGCTCCGCAAAGGGGCAATTACGAACATCCCCGCAACGGTGGATGCGATCAAAAAAGTGATGCAGCAGGCCGAGCAGATGGCCGGTACCCCCATCACCCATGCCGCGATCTCTATCGCCGGCTCCCACATCAAAGGTTTCAACAGCACCGGCGTAGTCGCGGTAAAGGGCAATGAAGTTTCCGAGAGCGATGTCGAACGGGCTATGGATGCTTCCAGCGCCATCGCCTTCCCGCCGGATCGCGAGCGGGTCCACGTGCTGAGCCAGGAATTCATCGTAAACGAACAGGAAGGGGTCAAGGATCCCGTCGGGATGGCCGGCGTACGCCTAGAGGCCCGCGCCCACATCGTGACCGCCTCGCTGACGAATCTGCAGAATTTAGCTAAGTGCGTAGACCTCTCGGGGCTGGCGCTCGACGGCTTCGTCCTCGACTCCATCGCGGTGGGCGACGCGGTGCTCACCGCCGACGAGAAGGACCTCGGCGTGGCGCTGATCGACATCGGGGGTGCGGCCACCTCTTTAGCCATCTACCAGCGCGGCACCATCGCGCACACGGCGACCTTGCAAATCGGCAGCTCGCACATCACCAACGACATCGCGGTGGGACTGCGCACCACGATTCAAGACGCCGAACGGATCAAGATCGAGCACGGTTCCACCACTGCGGAAGTCGGAGATGAAACTGCCAAGATTCATATTCCCCTGCTCGGCGGCAAAACCCGCGAAGTGGCCAAAAAAGATTTGGTCAACATCATCGAAGCCCGTGTGGAGGAGCTGCTGAACCTGGTTGCGCAAGAGATCGACCACAGCGGTTACCGCGCCAACCTTTCGACCGGCGTAGTCCTTACCGGCGGCGGATCGCTACTTAAAGGGTGTCTTGAGTTTTCGGAATACATTCTGGAGATCCCCACGCGTCGCGGGGCTCCGGTGGGAATCGGCGGGCTGACCGAAGGGGTGATCCATCCCTCCTACGCCGCGGCCGTCGGCATGGCGATTTACGCCAAGAATAAAAATCTTCGCTCCAAAGTATCTACCGAACCGGACAAGCGCAATTTTCAATTCGATCGCGCTTTTACCCGAGTGAAGAATTGGATTGAAGAAGTGTTTTAATATTTTAAACGGAGCCTGAACTGGTTTGGGATGACTTGCGTGCGGGCGGCGCAAGCCGACCGCGGTAGCAAGTTAGCCCAAATCGGTTTAGGCGGACGATCAAATTCAAATTTTCCTAAGAAGCTTTCATAAGGAGGCCCGATGTTCGAAATCGAAGAAAAACAGTCGGTACTTGGCGCTAAGATAAAGGTTATCGGTGTCGGCGGCGGCGGAACCAACGCCGTGGCCACGATGATCAATCTCGGCCTCAGTGGGGTCGACTTCATCGCGGCCAACACGGACAACCAAGCGTTGTTCGTTCATCCCGCTCCCCACAAAATTCAGCTCGGTAACGAGCTGACCAAGGGGCTGGGTGCAGGTGCCAATCCTGAAGTCGGCAAAAAGGCGGCACTCGAAGATTGCTCCCGCATCGCGGAAGCTCTCTACGGCGCCGACATGGTGTTCATCACCGCCGGAATGGGCGGCGGAACGGGCACCGGAGGAGCTCCGGTAATCGCGAACATCGCGAAGGAAGCCGGTGCGCTGACGGTGGGCGTGGTGACCAAACCCTTCAACTTCGAAGGTAAAAAACGTCGCAAGAATGCCGACAAAGGCATCGCCGAGCTGAAGGAAGCCGTTGATACGCTCATCTGCATCCCGAATCAGCGTTTGCTCTACATCGCAAACGAGACCACCACGATGCTCGACTGCTTCAAAAAAGCGGACGAAGTGTTGTTCCAGGCGGTAAAGGGTATCTCGGACCTCATCAATATCCGCGGTCTCATCAACTTGGACTTCGCCGACGTCCGTACGGTCATGGCGAACAAAGGGTTGGCGCTGATGGGCACGGGCTCGGCATCCGGCGAAAACCGGGCGATCGAAGCGGCTCGCCGCGCAATCTCCTCTCCGCTGCTTGAAGATATCGCGATCAAGGGTGCTACGGGCATCATCATCAATATCACCGGCGGCTCTGACCTGACCTTGTTCGAAGTCAACGAAGCATCGTCGCTGATTACGGAAGAGGCGGACGAAGAAGCTGAGATCATCTTCGGCTCGGTTATCGACGAGAACCTGCAAGACGAGGTTCGCGTAACGGTGATCGCCACGGGCTTCAACCCGGTGGTGCAGGAAGAGGCGATGAACCGCGCGGAAACCGTAGTGGCTCCTCCCCCACAGGCTCCGGTGGAGCATGCTCAGCTGTCGCCCGCAGCGAACCAAGTCGCCCAGCCGGTCCAAAAGACCGAGGGTGGCCCGTCGGACTTAAAGCACGCCCGTCAGATGGCCCGGGAAATCGGAAAACGTTTCTTC
>JAYUBV010000414.1:0-4995 GCA_043740655.1 Pseudomonadota bacterium
GCGGGCTCGCGCGCCGGAAACGACGACGGCATTCCGGCAAATAGTCGCAACGTAGGTGACGACGGCTGAGCCGTCGCCCGCGGAGCGCCCTGCGCGGACGCAATGCTATTGGTAACGAAGCTAGGGGCCGGCGCGACTGCGGCTGCGGGCGGAGTTGGCTGGGAAAAGGTCGGAATATTCATTCCGGCGATGCCCTGATTGGGCCCGACCCACTGGACACCGCCACCCTGACCAAACCGGTATCCCGTCGCCCCGGACGGAACGCGCTCGCCGTTGATGGCGATGACTCTCTCCGCGGGGTTCAACGGAATATGATCGAGCCACTGACCGCCCACGAAATACTGGACGTCCGACGCCGGAAATCCGGGAACGACCGATTCAAGGCCATTGGCGGGCGAAGCGGAGAAGCCAATCGACGGCGCCGAGGTGCTGGCCTCCGGCCCCTGCGTCTGCCCCTGCGCCTGGGCGATCGTAAGCGAACCCGATAGGATCGGAGCTTGGCTTGCGGTCACGGATCCGGCGCCCCCTTGGTTACTGGCAATACTCGACGAGGTCGGTGGATTGGTTTGTCCGGGTGAATTTCCGTTGAGCTGCGCGAGCCTTTGCTTAGCCCACTGAATTCCGGTGGAGTCGAACGACACCTGAAAAGTGCTTCCCGCCGCGGTGCCTTCGGGCACGGTGGAACCCGAGATGGCGCCTACCAGGCGGCCTAGGCTATCGAAAATGCCGCCGCCGGAGTCCCCGCCAACGATGGCGTGTCCCTGCGGACTAGGAATCCGGTAACCCAGCTGGCCGTACCACCGGTCGGATCCTTCGGGAATCTCTTTTTCGGCGAACGAGCCCTGTAAACGAATCCCGCCCCCGGGGTTAGTTACGCTCTCACCAATCTGGCGGCCAAATGAATCCAAAATGGGGTCGGTAATCCGCGCGGTTCGCTTTTGAAAACTGAGGGGATTGCTCGCCACGACGGTTCCGTCGCTTTGCACGGCCCCCAACTCCACGGGACGGATGAAGGCAATCTTGAAACAGGGCGCTTTATAAACGATCAGGGCCGAGTCAAAGGGGTCAGCCTTAGTGGAACCGGAATTACTAAGTTGCTGGTGCGTAAAAATCTGAAGTCTATCTTTGGCAAAGCTGAGGTCTTTACCGTCCGTACGCGGCAGGTGGAAACTGCGCTGTGAATCGCTGGCCCGCAGGTAGGCCGAAACGCAATGGGCCGCCGTAAATAGGACCAAGCGGCACATCCCCGCTTCGGCGATCTTTACATTTTCAATCGGCGTGGCCTGACAGGCCGACGAGGTGTTTCCCACCGTGGCCGCGATGTCGATGGAGCCTTCGGTAGGCGGTAAGGATTGGAAAAAGGCGCGCGTTTGGGCTTCCGATTCGGCCGGGTTGCCCGCCCGGTGCGTCGGCTCGGATCGCGCCACCCCGTCGTAAAACGAAAGTGCGCATAGAAAAATTAAAGGATGCCGTCGTGACATCGTTCCCCCCGATACTTGTTCTTACAAGTTGCGGACCAGGATTTGAGCGTGAATCCCAGAGGGAATACGTCGATTATACGAACGGCCGGTGGGGGAAATTACTCCCACTCGTAGAATACGGGGATGGGCTCGGCGTAGCCCGCAAAGCCGTCTTTGGTCACATCTTTTCCGGTGAGCTGGCCGTTGATGTTGAGTGGGCGCATGCCGTCATCGCAGTGGTAAAGGAGCATGCGTTTGCGGGTATCGGCGGATAGCGAGCACAGCTCGTCGTAGTGGACGTGCACCCCGCCGGGGAAAGACTGGCAGTCGTTAAAAATCGTTTCGCAATTTTTACCAAACTTGTTGATCGCTTCAGGGTCGAAGCGCGTGTCGCCGCTAACCATCACGCGGCCGTCTAAAATCAATCCGGCGCTGAAGAAATTTTCCTTCAGGTTAGTCGCGGTGTCGGGAATGTGCGGACTGACGTACATCAGGAAGTGAATCTTATCGCGCCCTTCGCCCACCGTAAATTCCCAAGCGGCGCGGCCCATCTTCTGGTCGACGGAGACCATCGGCTGCAAATCAAAAAAGTGGCTAAGTGACATGCGACCTTTGGGGCCGCCCAGATCAACTTCCTCGGAGTGGGCCATTCCGCCGCGCAAGGTTTGTCCCCACAGCTCGGTGGCGTATTCGGCGGGCACATAAAGTTTGGCGCGCGTTTCGCCGCTTCGGCGCATCTCTTCCATGCGCGCAAAGATTTCGCCGTTCCCTTTGGGAGGAAGCTCAAAGCCTTCTTCCAACGCTTTGGCCAGCGGCGCTTCGTAGCGGCGGCGTAGTCCTAACTCTTCCATGCTGCCCGCGTGATCCGCGTGGCTGTGCGTGATGATCACATTCTGCACGTCGTGCATGCTCATACCGAATTCGGCGAGTTTCATCGGGAGCTTCGTTCCGAGATCCAAAAAAACGACGGTGTGGCCTTTAATGATGACGAGGTTCGACTGAAACTGATTCATCGCGAATGCGGAACCACAGCCCCAAAAGCCCAAGCGCAGCAGGCCGGGTTTGCCGACGAGCGTAAGGTTTTTGTCCCATTTCCACGTGCCCAAGGACGGGGCCCGCAAGTGGGGGCGGTATTCGCCAAGATCGAGTGAAAGCCGTTTCATCCGTAGAAGTTATCGGTATTTGCGTCAAAATCCTTTATTTGGTGTGATTACCGAGGGATTTTACCACCCCCGCGGGTAAAATAGAGCCCATGGTGGAGCAGAGGAACAGTCCGATAAAGGAATATGCGGAACTAGACCGGCTAAAGGGAACGGCGATACTGCTGACCTTATTTTGCCACATGGGTTCATTCGTCCCGCCAAGGTTGGAACGGCTGTACCCCTTCCTGGGCGGGGTGGATCTTTTTTTTGTCATTTCCGGATTTCTCATCACCACTTCGCTTTTGCGGGACCTTCCCGAATTCACGACCAGTATGACCCTGGCCGACCGCTTAGATTGTTCGCTAGAAGAGCTAAAGAGCTATTTCTTGCGGCGGGGGTATCGGCTGATCCCAATCGCGGCCTTGGCCCTCGCCCTTCCTTTTATCTTAAGCGTTACTTACAACCAGTCATCGGCATTTCCTTCACTGAAAGAACACGCCACATCCGTAGCGGGAGTTTTGACCGGATTTGGAAATTATCTCGCCTCCGCCGGATATCCCATTGGACGCAACTTAATATTCTGGAGTTTGGCGGTGGAGGTCCATTTCTACGTGCTGCTTCCGGCCCTTTTCCTGCTGTTCCCGACTAGATCAAACCGGCTCTTTGCGTCCTTAGGCGTGGTTGCCGCGGTATGGTTTGTCCTGCGCCCCTTCGCGCAAGTGCAAAGCGGAATGTCGGAGTGGCACCTGTATAGTCTCACCCACCTTAAGATGGACGTCCCGTTTATGGGGGTCCTACTTGCTTTGGTGTTGGGGAGAAGGCCAACTACATCGCGGCGCCCGCCCCACCCCTTAACTCGATTCGTGTTCGTACCGGGGCTACTCGCCTTTACCATGATGCTGCCGTGGTTTACGGCGCTGCGCCCGGGCCCGAGCTACTATCTTCATCATAGCGTTGCTATCTCTCTGGCACTGGGCTGTGCGGCACTGGTTCAGCTGGCCCGACTTAATCGCGGCTACGTACTAGACTTTCCACTTATTAGCCCCGCCCTAGAGTGGCTGGGGCGCCGATGCTATTCCCTTTACCTGCTTCACCTAATTGTATTTGGCGTTACCGTCGAAAGCTTCTTCCGCTTAAAAAAACTCGGCGGACTTCCGTCTTGGATCTTCAGCACCCCGTCCGGATGGTTCACCCAACTTTTCACGGCGGTGACACTTTCCGTGATTGTCGCTGACTTCAGCTATCGCTGGCTGGAGCGTCCGTTCCAAATAAAGGGAAGAAAACTCGCTTCCCCCCCGCCTCCTTCGCCATGTCCCGAACTCCCTTCGATTCCATTGCCCAGGCAGTGGGTCTAGTTATTTAGTTCGGCGCAACGATTTTAGCTGGGTCCAGCCGCCAGTTAAGGACAAGTAGACGATCCCGTAAACACTCAGCACCCCCCGCCGACCAGCCAGGGGCGCGGTAACGCGCGGAAATACGGGGCGGTCAGGTGGGCGACGCCGGCGGCGACTAACGCCACCACGAACGGCTTCAAAAGTGGTTTGGCCGGTAGCCGAAAACCGAGGTGACGCTGGACCGTGCGGCGCAGACAGAAGTACTCGAAGTACGCGGCGATGGCGCCGCTAAGACCTAGCAGCACCGCGGCCTGCGCGGGCTCAAATCCGTAGTGCGGCGTCAGTACAAAAATCGAAAACACGCCGAGCAACGCGCTAAAGCACAGCCGGTAAAACGCGTAGGCCGCCGGGCGTTTCGTTTCACCGATCGCCCAGAAGACCGAGGCAAGTAAACGGCTTTCCGACGTAGAGAGAATGCCGAGGCTCGAGGATGATAAAATCGCCCACACTAAATACGTGTCGCGGGCGGTGAACTGTCCCGTCTGGAAGAGCGCCGCCACGATGTGATTGCCGAGCAGCACCAGCGCAACCACCGACGGTACGATGAAGTAGAACAAACGCGCGCGGCTCGCGAGCAAACGATCCTTCAGCTTTTCGTTCCGCGATTCGGAGGCGGATTCACGCGATAGCTCGGGTAGCTCGCTGGCGGTGATCGCCATGCCGAACAGCGAGAGCGGAAGCAACGTGAGCGTTTGCGAATAGGCGAAGGCGGATACGACCTGCGCGCCGAGAAAGCTCGACAAAATCTGGTCCACGTAAGCGTTCAGCTGCCCCACGCCGCGGGAAAATATCGCCGGTAAAAAGTTGCGCGCGACCTCCCGGTCTCCGACGGAAACCCGCCCTCCCCACTTGAGCCCCCGATTCAGCTTCAGCGCTAGCGGCAGCTGCACCAACCACTGGAGCACCGATCCGATTACGATGCCCCAGGCGGCAATCATTACCATCTCGACCACCGGTGGCCGCTGTGCAGCCAGGCTACGCCACATTAGGAAGGCGATG
>JAYUBV010000415.1:0-15306 GCA_043740655.1 Pseudomonadota bacterium
TCCATACCCCTTGTGGCTTGCAAATCCGTAGCCGGGGTAGATCACGTCGAGTTCGGTCATGAGGCGATCGCGAAACACTTTGGCGAGAATGGAAGCGGCACCAATCGAGACCGATTTCTGGTCCCCTTTAATTATCGCCTGCTGCGGCAGCGGGTAATCGAGCGGAAAGCGCCCGTCGATCAGAAGGTAGTGCGGCGGCGCCGCCAATTCACCAACCGCCCGCTTCATGGCGAGCCTTGCGGCCTGCAAAATATTGAGCGTGTCGATCTCATCGACCGTCGCGGAACCGATCGCAAAGGCTAACGCCGCTTCGCGAATATCGATGTCTAACTTTTCCCGCCGTTTGGCGCTCAGCATTTTGGAATCGCGGATCCCCTTAGGAATTTGATCGGTGCGAAAGATGACGGCAGCGGCTACGACGGGTCCGGCCAAACAGCCCATGCCTACTTCGTCGATACCACACACGTGAACGAACCCCTGCGCCCAAAGCGTTCGCTCGTAGTCGATCGTACTACGAGAAGGCCTTTTGCGTGTTGTCGTCACTTCATCCCTGAGTTCAGTTGCATTTGGACACTGGGCGGGTGCTTTTGACTCCCTGCTTCGTCCTCCGCCGTCGCAGTCCTCAATGACCCCCAGAGGGGTCACCTCCGGTTGCTCCATTGTGCGTCCTCGCCGGAAGCCAAAATCCCCTCGCCGATTGCCCAAATGCAACTGGACTCAGGGATTAGTTGAGCAAATTTTGGATGCGGCTTATTTAGCTTTTTTTCGGAGCGGCTTTGTCGGCCTTCGGAGCCTCGGTAGCTTCCGGAGCGGTAGTCGTCGCCGAAGCATCGGCAGCCGTAGCTACCTTCTTCTTCTTCTTGTCGACCACCAGTTCGCCGAAACGATTGCCTTCCTTCAAGCGAGCCTTCTTACCGGTCAGCTCACGGAGGTAGTACAGACGCGACTGACGAACCACCGCGGTGGTTTCAATCTTGATGTCCTCGATAAACGGCGAGTGGACCGGGAAAATACGTTCCACGCCCACGCCTTCGGAAATCTTACGCACGGTGAAAGTGGCATGGGGCCCCCTACCCGAGATCGGGTGTTTCTGGAGAACGACACCACGGAAAATCTGAATACGTTCTTTGTCGCCTTCTTTTAGGCGGACCGAAACGCTGACGCGATCGCCAACACGGAAGTCGGGGCGGTTCGCCTTCTCTTGGGACGCGTTGATTTTTGCAATAATAGAGTTCTGCACTTCTTTACCTCGAAAACGTTGGGTTTAGAAAAACTTGGGCCTTTCGTCAATACAAAAGCTTTCTTAAGGCCCTTTAACCCTTCAACAATTTTTAGCTTTTCATTGGTTACCCAACCCCCTCGTGCTAGAAAAGCTCGATTCTATGGCGAATTCGAGCACCAAAGCCCTTTTAAGGGTCCGCATCTCCCAGGCCGATGCCCACTATGCCGGTAACCTAGTTTCGGGCAGTAAAATGCTCGAATTCTTCGGCGACGTCGCCACCGAACTGCTGATTCGGCTGGATGGCGACGAAGGGCTGTTCCGGGCTTACGACAATATCGAGTTCCTAGCCCCGGTCTACGGCGGCGACTACCTCGAGATTGAAGGCGAGATTACCAAGGTGGGAAACACCTCCCGGGCCATGAAGTTTCAAGCCCGCAAGGTCATCACCCCCGACCCCCAGGCCGGCCCCACCGCCGCCAGAGTTTTGGATACTCCCGTAGTCGTCTGTAAGGCGACCGGCACGTGCGTCACCCCCAAAGAACTGCAGCGCGGGAAAAAATAGCAATGTCCGATAATAAGATGACCTATCAGCAGGCCGGGGTGGACCCTGGAAAGGCCTCGTCCATTTTGGGCCGCTTCAAAGAGTTTCAGAAGGGGCGCCCTAAGGCCAAAGGGCTACTGACCGGCATCGGCCCCTACGCCGCCTGCTTCGACCTCTCCGAGTGGACCTCAAAGTACCAAAGGCCGGTACTCGTCACCTCGTGCGACGGCGTTGGCACCAAGGTAAAGCTAGCCGCCGAATGGAAGAAGATTGAAGGGCTCGGACAGGACTTAGTGGCGATGAACGTGAACGATGTGCTTTGCGTCGGCGCCAAGTCGGAACTCTTCCTCGACTATTACGCCACCGGTTCATTGCGAGAGGAAGAGCTACTCACGATTTTGAAGAGCATTCAGGGCGCCTGCGAAAAAATCGGCTGCGCCCTGGTCGGCGGCGAAACGGCGGAGATGCCGGGCGTGTACCGCGACGGCGACTTCGATTTAGCGGGCTTTGCGATTGGCGTGGTGGAACGCGAATGCATCGTCGGTCCGGAAAAGGTAAAGGCCGGGGACACCATCCTCGCGTTGGCCTCCTCCGGATTACATTCGAACGGTTTTTCGCTAGTCCGCAAAATTTTGGAACGTACGAAAATTACCCCAGACGCGAAGGTGCCGTGGGGGGGCCCGGACTGGCGCGACTGGTGCCTCGAGCCAACCACTCTCTACGGTCCGTACCTGCTTCCTGTCGTCGATAAAGTCTCGGCGCTGGCGCACATCACGGGCGGCGGACTGTTCGAAAATCTGCCTCGCGTGCTTCCCACAAACACCAAAGCCGTGATTGGTTCCAAAGAATGGAATCTGCCGCCGTCGTTCCAGTGGATTCAACGGCAGGCGGGCTTAGCCGATCACGAAATCTTGTCCACGCTGAACTGCGGCGTAGGGATGTTGGTCCTATGTCCCACTAAAGAAAAGGACGGGCTGCTCGCCCACTTTAAATCGATGGACCTGCGCGCGTGGAACGTAGGAACCGTAGCCGCCTCCGAAGGCGATCCCGCCGTGGAATGGAAATGAAGATCCTTTGTCTCGCCTCCGGGCGCGGCACCAATTTCGAAGCGATCGTAAAAGGGTGCCGCAGCGGGGAGATCCCCTTGGCCCAAGTCGTGGGGCTCATCTGCAACAAAAGCGACGCGCCGGCTATTCAGATCGCGCGGCGGGAAAATGTTCCCTGCGACGTTCTGCCCTCCCAAGATTTTCTTAAAAAACCGAACCCGGATCGAGCCGGTTACGATCGGAGGCTTGCGGCCTTGGCGGAGAAGTACACGCCGGATGTCATCTGTCTAACCGGCTACATGCTGCTGCTGGGGAAACCTTTTTTAGAGAAGTACTCCGGCAAAATTTTGAACATCCATCCTTCGCTCCTGCCCAATTTTCCGGGGCTCCATGCCCCACGACAGGCACTAGAGGCCCAGGCCGCCAAGACGGGCTGTACGGTGCACCTGGTGGACGAATCGCTGGATGGCGGACCTATCCTGGACAAGACCGAGGTCCCCATCCTGCCCGGGGATACCGAGGCGACGCTAACGGAACGGATTCGTTCGGCGGAACATGCCACCTACCAACGTGTCCTAAAAAAAATGTCCGAAAAATCGCGAGCCTGAACTTCTCAGTGGCTAAAGCTACGAATCACGTAAAGGACCGACGCCAACAAAAGCAGCTTCGCGCCGATGATCCAGGCTAGTTTGCCGCGAGAGAGGGTTTCCGGTAGCCGATAAAAGGGAATAGTCTCAATAGGTTCAGCAGTTTCCCCGCCGCCCTGAATGAGTGTGAGATGACTTTTTCTAGTGACTCGTTCCATATCCGCCCCGCTTATGCGGTGGAAACTAACAAAAGCGGAAAATTTACGCAATGCGGTATCTAGGATGTTAACGGCGGCGGACGGTAGCGGACCCTTCGCAAACGACGTCACCGTGGCCGTTCTTAAGCTCTAGGAGCACGCTCTGGCAGCCGGGTATCACCGGATCCACGGGGGTGGAGGCGCAGAAGAGCTCGTCGCCCGGGTAGACGACCTTACGAAAACGGGACGAAAATTTTTCGATCTTAAAGAGCTCGGGAGGGAACGCCTTCTCGACGCAGTTGCCTAGGGCTGCCATCGACAACATGCCATGCACGATGACACCATTAAATCCCACCGCCTTGGCACTCTCATCGTCGTAGTGGATGAGGTTATCATCGCCCGAAACGGCGGCGTAGTCGCGCAGCTGCTCGCGCGTGAAGGACGGTACCTTTTCCACCTTGAGGCCGGTCATGTGGGCTCCCCGGACTGTTGGCTGGCGAGGAAAGAAGTTTCTGAGGTCACGACAAGCCTGTCGCCCAGCCGCAGCTTGGTGGACATCGTAATCACCTTCAGCGCCCGGCGCTGGCGCACGCGGGAGACCTCAGTCTCGGCTACGAGCAGCACGCCCGGATTGATTTCCGAGTGGTACGTATAAACCTGCTCAGTGTGGACAATCTTTTCGAGCGGGATGCCCATGCGGCGCAGCCACTCGAACTCGCCCCAACGGTAAAACGTGTAATACGTGGGCGGAACGCCCGGGCGATCGTAGCCAATCACTTTCGAAAACTGCGCGACGTGTTCGGAAACCACGGGGGCTTCGTACCGGATCACGGGATTCGAGGCCTCATTTTGAAGGATGCGGCCCACGATGGGAAAGAGGGGCCGGATTTTGGGAACGGTCGCCATAAACCGGGGAGTTTGCCCCCGTTCCTCGAAAAAAGGCAACCCCAATGATATAAACGCGGTATGCGATTTTTTCGATTCCTGGCGTTTTCGCTCTACCTCTTTTTTCTATTGAGCATTCCGTTGGGCGTCTTTTGGGATTGGAAAGGGTGGCTCGCCGGAACGGTGGTCTGGCTAGTGGGACTTTTCTACTTGGGATTCCGCGCAAAAGAGTCGTTGCTAACGTCGTTGCGATCCCGCCCGGTCACCGCGGCCGAACAGCCTTCGCTCCACCGTTTGAATCAGGAGTTATCTGCCCGGCTTGGCTTGGTGCCGCCGCAGATCGAACGAATGTCGGGAAATGCTGGTGGCACGACCCCGCTGGTCGCCGCGTTTGGCTTCAGCTCCTCCGAGATGGTCATCGTAGTTTCCGACGAAGTTCTAAAGTTGTCGCGGGACGAGTGGCATGCTCTGTTCTGCCGCGTGCTAACCGAGATTCGTTTTGGCGACCGGATCAGCGTGGCCTGGCTCTCGCGTTTTTGTCTGGCGCTCGAACGGGTCGGTCTCAATACCTCCTGCGGCGAGTCGCTCGGGACCTCGCGCGGACTGGTCCGGCGCGCGCTGTTTTTGGTGCTGGCGTGGGTCCCTTTCCGGCTATTCGCCGGCCACCAGAACGATCGGGAGTACGATCAGCTGGCGCTTAAGGTAGCGCAAGCCCGAGAACCTTACGTGGAGCTGCTTCACAAATTCGAGTCGGAGCTGAACCGCCATCCCATCACAATTCCGTTTGCGCTCAAGCCCTTATTCCTGTTTGCTCCGGAATCCGAAGATCCCTGGATGGCCGTTTTCTCGAGGGGAGAAAGCATCGGCCAGCGTATCCGGTGGATCACCCGCGACTCGAGGACCGTAACGTGACCGCCGCCGCCACCCCGCTGATTTTCGCTACCGCGATTTTTGCCACGACATTTTTGGGTGGGCTGATGCCCATGATGGAATTTTTCAAGAGCGAGATCCGGATCAAACGGATTTTAAGTCTCGGCACCGGACTGCTCATCGGTCTGGCATCCCTGCACATGTTGCCGGAAGCCGCGGAACTGGCGCCCCATTCGTTCGGTATGGCGTTTCTCGCCGGCCTTTCGATCCTCTATTTTCTCGAACGCTTCTTAATGGTGCATCCGTGCGAAGAGCACGCGTGCGATTACCACACTATAGGCCTGACCGCCTTTTTCGGGCTGACCATTCATGGGCTAATCGAAGGAGTGGCGTTGGCGTCCACCCTGCACTCGCCGGCCTTAGCCCTCGTAGTGCTGATGGGCATTCTCGTGCACAAAGTTCCCTCGGGGGTCACGCTGAGCTCGCTGCTACATCTCGCCAAAAAATCGCAGAAGCAAATTTTACTATTCGTCGCCGGTGTCTCGTTAGCCGCCCCGACTGGCCTACTGCTCGCCGCCTACTTTATGAGTCACGATGCGGTTAGCCCGCAGGTTTCCGGCGTGTTGCTAGCTGCCTCCGCGGGAACGTTCCTCTACATCGCGACCTGCGATCTCTTGCCGGAGCTGCACCACAACGAGCACGACAAGTGGCCTCGACTAGCGCTGTTTACCGTCGGTATTTTGATTGCGCTAGTCACCGCCGGCCATCACCACTAACCAACTGCATTAACAAACGTCTTATAATAATGATCGCCGCCGTAGCGCTCGGCGCTGGCCTTAGGCAAAACCGATCCATAGCTTTTTGAAAGTTTATGGGGGGTCTCCGCGGAGGGGTCCGCGTCGAGATTGAGCTGCACGGCGGTTTTCTGGTAGAAGACCGCCGTGCTTCGTTCTTTCCACATTTTGGCCGCCTTTTCATTCGCCGTGATTTCGGGGCCGGCCCATGCTGGACCGGGGTTTTACGGCCATCTCTCCGATGCCATTAAGGAAAACCGCGCCCGTACGCCCCAGTACGCTCGCCTTACCCGCGGCCGATCCCGCTTCCTCTCCCAGACTTTAATTGCCACCGAGACGGGGAGCCTCCCCATTGCGGCCTACTTGGATTGGTACGCGCAGCCGTTTCGCAAGGCTGGGATCCCGGTCCTCGATTTGGACTTCGCCGACATGGCGCACGCCCCCAAGTTCAGCGCCCGACTTCTGCCGGTGATTCCGGCAAGCGTGCCCTACCTGAACCTGCCGCGCGCGGAATGGAAACGCGAAATCGACCGGCTAGTGACCGCCGAAGACTTTTTGGGATTGCACGCCAAGTTGGAAGGCTGGATACGTGGCCTTTCCGCCGAGCCGCGGTTTCACGTAATGGTTCGCCACGTTTTGGAATCTACCGCGCGTATCGCTTGGCTAGCGCCCCAGTACGAACGGATGGCGCGGGAAAAAGGTTTGAAGTCTTCGCCGCTGTGGCTATCGAAACGGTTACTTTATCTGCATGCGCAAAGCCTTTGGATTTCGGATTGGCTAGACTGGAAGGCCATGCCGATACAAAGAAGCGGAGTGCCGGTTCTGATGAATGATGTCCCACCGATTTCTACCCGCCCTACCGCGGGCGAGGTTACTTGCGCGAAGCGGCTAGGCGGCGAGCGATGAAACGCGAGCTGTTTGTTTTTGATCTCGACGGCACGCTGGTCGATTCGTTTGGTCATTATTTCGAAAGCCTCGAAACCGTTTTTAACGAATTTGGTCGAGAGAAGTCCGCCAGGTTCTCCTCCGAACAATACTACCCGTCGTTGACCGAACCCTTGCCGAAATTTTTGAACGATTCGCTCGGTGACAAGCAAGGGGTAGCCGCCATGAAGCTACTACGGGATCTATCGTGCCAGCACGCCAAGCTCATCCGTCCTTTCGACGGCATGCTGGACGTACTGGATGGTTTGAAGAGCCGCGGCACCAAGATCGCAGTGTGGACCAACCGTGATTTCCCCTCGGCAAGTCTCATCCTCGAGCACTCCGGCGTGAAGCCGTACCTCGACGCCTTCGTTTCCGGAAGCTGCGTGAAGGAGAAGAAGCCCAACGCCGAAGGCATGGGAAAGATCCTGACGCAGATGGGGCTTGCGAGCGACGGCGTAGTTATGATCGGCGATCACGAACACGACGTGTGGGCGGCAAAAAGCTCGTCCGTCCGCGCCGTGCGCGCCAGCTGGCACACGTACTGGGACATAGCCGTCTGTAAAGAGGCGGATCACCAATTCTACAAGGTAAAAGAGTTCGCGGACTGGTCGGATCTAGATCAGTAGCTTACTTGGTGGTCTTCGCTTCGTCGCCGGTGTTCGAAGGCAGGCGGGCTTGTTTTTCCATCGCCGCTAGCTTCGTGGTGACTTTCTTCTGAAGGTCTTTGTCCTTCTTCGCGAACTGAACCGCCTTGCGGTAGTACTCGCCGGCCTTCGCGTAGTTCTCGCGGGAGTGGTAGATATCGCCTAGGTGATCGAGGATAACCGGTTCTTCCGGCTGAATCTGTAGCGCTTTTTCTAGCTGCGCGATCGCGTCTTCAACTTTACCCTTTTTGAACAACACCCAGCCCAAGCTGTCTTGGATGAAACCGTCGTTGGGACGCAGCGAAATCGCTTTGCGGATGAGCATCTCCGCTTCCTCTAGGTTCTCGCCCATCTCGGCGTACGTGTAGCCCAGGAAGTTCAGCGCGTGGGCGCTGTTCTCGTTCTTGGACAAAATCTTTTTCATGTTTTCGACGGCCTTCGGACGCTCGTTCAGCTTCTCGAAGAGGGCGCCCTGGAAATAGAGCAATTTTTCATCGTTGACGTGTTTTTTCAAACCGTCGCCGAGAACCGCCATCGCCTTTTTGTATTCCTTCTGGCTCTCGTAGAACGACGCGAACAGATCCCAGAATTCTACAATCTCCGGCATCTGCTTCGTTAGCTTCTTGCCGAGTTCCATTCCCTCTTTGAATTTGCCGCGCTCACGGTAGACGTAGCCTAGGTGCAATGAGGCCTCTTTATAGAACGAGGATTCCTTGGTCACCTTCTTAAGCTGTTCCACGGCCGCGTCGTATTTCTTATTCTCTTCGTAGACCGCGCCCAAGTAGAAGCGCACATTGTCCGCCGACGGCTGCTCTTTCAAAATTTCAGTAAAACGGTCCGCCGCTTTCTCGTAGCTTTTCAACTCGAAGTAGATGAGGCCTATTTTTACACGGGCGGTGTAATCATCCGGCTCGACTTTTTCATATTCGAGGAGCTCGGCCAACGCCTTGTCGTAATCGTTCTTCTGGAGGTACAGCTGCGCCAACCGTTTCTTGTAACGGCCCGTGCCGGAAATACGGCTGTAGGCACGGATGGCCAGTTCGTTCTCGCCCAACTTCTCGTGCAGCAGCCCTAGCGCCGTACCGGCTTCGATGAAGCTGGTATGCAGCGTGAGGCACTTGTCCAGATCCGCCTTCGCCTTCTCGGCGTCGTCGGCTTCCAGATAAATCTTTGCGCGGTAAAACAGCGCCATGTAGTTGTCGGGATTGCGCTCGTAGGTTTTCGTAAGCGTGGCGATACCGTCTTCGACCTTGCCACTTTCTGCTTCCACGATCCCCAGCAAGAGCGGAGCCTTCATGTTGTCCGGATCGATCTCCATGATCGCTCTATATTGGTCCTTGGCCTCGTTATACTTTTTCTGCGAAGCGTAGATGCCGCCCAGCGTGGCGTGGTATTCGGCGTTTTTCGGATCTTTCGTAATCGCTTTCACGCCGTAGCTCTCGGCGCGCTCAAACTGCGACAAGCGCAGAAGGATTTCGGCCATCTGATGGTTCAAAACCGGATTTTCCGTATCGGTGCGCAGGGCCGCTTCGGTTAGCGGTAACGCCTCTTCGTACTTGCCTTCGAGAACCCGCTCGCGCGAACGCATGTAGTTCAGATTGGCATCGGCCCCGTCGTCGGGGGCTATTTCAGCCTTGTCGGATTCCTCCGCAATGGCCGTTTTCTTCTGCGGAGCGGTCTTGCGGTCCGCGGCCAATGCGGCCTGCGTACCGAGAGCGGCTACGAGAATGAAGCTAAAGAAACGAATTGGCATGCGCGTCATATAGGGGTTCCCCTGTCATGCTCTATCGGCTGTTTTTCGTGCGGGGTTAAGCGCGTGTGAATGTTCGGCGACTTTGTCGCCCCTCAATAGATCGGCGAAGTCAATTAATGCGCCGGACCGTAAATCGGGACCCTAGTAGCCCCATGGCCCAGGCGGCGAAGATCGCCAAAACACCGCCGGCCGCCACCCCTTGCCACCACGGCGGTGCGTACCGAATCGAAACGCGGCTCGTACCGGGCGGAACCGCGATCGCGATTCGCCCCACGGGATCCGCCATGTGCTGAAGAGGCCGCCCGGCGTGATCGTAAGCACGGAGCCAATGCCGATGCAGAAAATTAGCAATTAACACGGAGGAGCCCGTGGCCGCGGGCGTCTCGACGTCGACCCCATTGCCCCGGATGTCGTAGCGCAACCGCCTCGTTTGATCCGCCAACAGGTACGCCATTGGTTTGGTGGCGGTGGCATCGCGTACGTTGTAGATCGCCCGTTCCGGCCCTTGCTCGACGGTACTGGCGAGTTTCCGGAAGAGCTCGGCCTTGGCCGGGTTTAGTTTCAGCTCGCCCTTGGGCGAGAACACCGTCACGCGTTCCACCCCGAACTCCTGCAAAAAGGTCACAAGATTGGTGGTGGCCAATTTATTGGCGGCCGCCGTTTCCGGCAGATGCTGTTCCAGGCTGTCCGTGTCGTAGCCTTTCGCCGAAGGCACGCGGTAAAAGGTCGCGTAGTTTTGCATGAGCGCGTGAGAGTAGCCCAGCTCGCCCGAGCGCCAGGGCCCCAGCGGAAAAACCCGCCCGCGATCGGTGAAACCGTCAACCGCCCAGGCCTTCTGGTCGTCCCCCAACGGTGGGTACGGGTGCTCTTTGAAGTCGAAAAAGGCGACCGTACTCAGCGTCGCGCTCCAGATCGAGGCGGCCGCGCTAACCGCGGCGAGGACTAGGGCGAAGTGTTTGCCGGCCCGGATGAGGCCGGAGAGTCTTTCCGCCAAGAGGCTTCCCGCCGCGATCATGAAAAACGTCGCGAACGGCAGCAGGCGAAAGGGAATGCGGAACTTGTCGAACGGCGGAATCTGCCGAAAAATGGTCCATGCCCCGCCCGCGGGTCCCAGCGCGAACACCAAAGCCACGATCGCGGCCAAACCAATGCCGAGCGGAGCTAGCTCCCGACGCGTTACCTTGCCGGCCGCTAGCCAGGCCACCGCCCCGGCGCACTGGAGAAAAAACAGAATGACGAATACGCCGCCCGAGAAAAAGAAACCCGTGTTGCTTGTCCGAACGTTTCCCCACGGCAGTGGCGTTTCGACCAGGGGCCAAGGCAGGATGAGACCGTCGAGACCGGCCACGATGTTCTCGTTGTACTCTTTGCGGGGAATGCCCTTGGTCTCGTCGGCTTGCACGATCAAAAGCGGCAGACTCAACGCCACGCCGAGCAGACCCGCGGCGATTGCGGGGCGAAGTCGGCTCCATTGGCGGTCACCGGAGAACCACGACCACAGGATGCCGCCGCCCCAGAAAAGGACCCCGTAGAGCCACATCTGCGCGCTACCGCTATGAAAATACAGACCGATGGCCAAAGCGGTTCCGAGCGTCCAGCGCCGCGACGGGCGAGTTTCGTTTTCGGCGAAGCACGCGACCGACCAGGCCAGCGCCGGGAGATAGGCGACCGTGGGAATCATGTAAAACCACGAACGGCCGGCAATGAGATTGAAGCCCAGCAAGGTGAAGCCAACGGCGGCCGCGGCCGCGAGAACCGGACGCACGCTGAGGCAACGCAACGTCAGCACGGTTAACGCGTAGCCCGCGAGAAAATGTACGAATCCAAAAACCTCCATCGCCCACAATTCGTTACCGAGGACGAACCTCGCTACCGCGTAGGCAAGGTACGTCACGGGGTAGGTCAAAGCGTAGATTCCCAGCGACGCCGTGGGGGTGCCCAGAAACTGGTAACCGTTCCACGTAGGCAGCGATCCCGTCTTGAAAAAACTTTGCGCGGCCGTAATCCACACCGGCAGGTAGCACGAGTGGTTGTCGTCCTGCGCGAAGTAGTACCCCAGGCGAAACTCGAGCCAGGCCAGACTCCCGGCCACCAGCACGAGGCCGGCCAGCGTCCAAACCCAATCCCGTTCCGAAGAAGCCTTCGGCGACGGAGCGAAGATCGTCTGAAGCCACGAAGGCGCCCGCCACGTCAGCGCGACCGCCACCCCCCAGGCAACCGTAAATACGGCGCAGAACGCGGGGCTATCCGGCGCCGCACGCACGGTAACGAACAATCCCAACACCGCGGTGCTCAGTAGGATGACCCAGCGGTGAAGCGGCATCGTTTTCGGCATTACGGAGCTTTCTGCAGCACCACTCGGCGGCCTACGGCGAAGATTTCCGGAAACGCCCACACCAACGCACGGTCGACGAGGTCAATCCCCTTGAGCAAGAAGCGCGGAAATTGAACGGTGCGGGTCTTGGCGATCACCCCGCCGGATAAAAACAGCAGCCAGCATTCGCAAAGCGTGTTGCGCCGAATGCGCAGCTTAGGAAACTCGGCTTCGAAACGTTTGGGTTGCGAAAACAGCAGCTCCGGAATGGCGCAGTTGGCCGACCACGGATCGTTCTCCTGATTCGCGGGGAGGGAATGGTTGAAGACATCCAGGTCGTAGGACCAACCCTCGTGCCGCATTACTCTGAGCGCGAGGCGCATCACGAGGGAGGTGTTGAGCTCCGCAATAAGCAGCAAGCCGCCCGGCTTCAACACGCGAACCGCCTCTTCGAAAAAAAATTTCGGATAGGCCACGTGGTGGAGCATATGGCTCGCGATGAGCACGTCGACGCTTTCGGAGCGGAACGGAAGCTTTAGGGCATCGACCTCGAGATCGATCCAAGGCCGCTTGACCACGTCGGTGGTCTTCAGCCCCGGATGATTCAAAATCACCTGGGACATTCCCGCGCCGGAACCGAGCTCGTAGATCTCGGTCTTCCCCTTCAAATACTCCGACATCCACCCGAAGCGATTCTGAAGGAGATGCTCGAGGTTGCGGGGACGCCGCTGAAGAAACGTTTCCCTCGCGGCTTCGACGTTTCCTTCATTGGCCATGCGGTTTACCCCGTGCGGGGGAAAGTACGGGCCGTGCAGGAACAGCCGGTTTAGCGGATTGTGGCGTACCTCCACCACTTCGGGCGCCGACCCGGGCTCGATTTTCCGCTCGAAGTTCATCCTGTACCCATCGGAAGATTATGGAGAAATCTTAACATTTTGCGGGGTTAAGCGCGGAAAAATTAGCCGGGGACGCCTGCTCCCGATTCTCTAATGACAGTGGTTTTCTTGGCACTCGGGGCTAGACCAAATCCAGATGCGAACGTCGTTCCGGCTATGCCCCTCACGGTAGTTAAGCCAAAAGCCCAAACCACCCGTCGTAGCGGTGCCGTCGGCTTCCCGCTTAAGCCACCTCCCACGACGAAACGGGATCCACGCTCTTGATAACAAACCTTCTGGGGCGAGAAATTAGGGCCAGACATGGTCAGACAGTTTGCCGAATGCGTCTGGGTAGCGGCGGCGGGGGCTCGTCCTCCACCGGCGTACTGAGTGCAGGAAACATTGCCGTTAACAAAGTAGTCACTTATGGGCGGTAAAGCCCGCTCATCCGACGTGCGGGGTTTAGGATTAAAACAGACGGCGGATGAAACGAATGGGGGAATAAGAAGAGATCAGGCTTTTAGCCACGATGGGGGTGGCGATCTGGAAAACCGAGATCTTGGGGTCGAGCGATCGGGCGACACCTTCCACGATGAGGCAGCTGCGAATCATCAGCGCGTAACGGTTGGGAATGTGGATGCCGTTCCCCCGCGCCACCGACATGAGTCGGTTGAGCAGAACGTCTAGCTTTAAGTTCTGGGTGCCGGATTTTTTTACGTCGTCCAGTAAATCCTGCACGCCCTTCTCAAAGTCGGCGTACTTGGTCGTTTTACTCGGCGTCCCCAACTCGTAGAGGTGCCGCGCCAGCTTTTCGCGATCGCGATTCAAAACGTCCATCAGTACCCTTAAGAAACGGCGTTTGTCATCGGGCTCGAGCTGCCCCACCATCCCTAAGTCAATGAAGCCAAGACGTCCCTCCTCTTCCATGAAGAAGAGATTTCCAGCGTGCGGATCGGCGTGAAAAAAACCGTGATCGAAAATTTGTTCCAGCACGGCGGCCAGAGTCTTCTCGGCTGCCCGTTTGGAAGAGGCGCGGCCCTTCTTCATCTCGGAAACTTTGGTGCCGTGCATGGGCTCCAGCGCAATAACCCGTTCCGTCAGCAGGTCCGGAAAGTAGCGAGGGAACATGACGTCGGAGTTATTAAATAGCGACCAGTAGTTTTTGCGAAACCGATCGATGTTCTTGGCCTCTTCGCGATAATCAATCTCGCGCAGCGTGGCCTCTTTAAAATCGTTAAAAATTTGTTTGAGCTGCAGTTTGGGGTACGCGACGTTTAACGTCGCCGCCATGGATTCCAGGATGGTGATGTCGACGCGCACTAACGCGCCCACGCCGGGCTTTTGCACCTTAAGGATGACGGGGGTTCCGTCTTTCAAAACGGCTTTGTGCGTTTGGCTAAGCGACGCGGACGCCAGCGCCTTCGTTTCGATGGACTGGAAGGCTTCCTTCATCCGCTTGGCGCCGAGCTCCTTACGCAGAATTTTCTGAATTTTACGGTACGGGATGGGGGGTACGCGATCGAAGAGGATCTTTAGCTCCTCGGATACCGCTTCACCGGCTATGTCGGGCCGCGCGGCCATGACCTGCCCCAGCTTAATGAACGTGGGGCCCAGGCGAATGAACAGCCGCGCCAAATTCTTGCCGAGCAACCGATCCAAAGGATGAGCGGCTTGCGAAGGCAATCCAGACCACAGTAGACCGCGTTTGCCGACTTCGAGCCCGAGCGACGCAAGGCTGCCCACCATGCCGTAGCGGGTGCATACGACCGCGATCTCGTTCAGCCGCAAGGTGACGTCGATAGGCTTCGTGACTAGGCCTAACAATTTCTTGGGCCACTCCTTCGGCAAAGAGACGGCGAAACCCTTAGGTAGGGAAATGGAAAACGGCCGATTCTTACCTTTTTTCAACATCGTGACCTTATCGACGGAAGCGGTATTCTCGTTGACCACTCGTTCCCTAAGGCCCCAAGTAACAATAGTTACTGCCTTTTTTTTCGCCGTTAAACTTTGCCGCACTTTGCCGTAGAATTGAGCCATGGACTTCCAAAACTTTTTTAGCCTTCTCAGTCAGCAGGGTACCGACAAAATCGCCGCCGTAGCCGAAGGACACCTGATGTTAGGGTTGCTCCTCTGCTTCTTTTCGGGACTGCTCACCAGCCTCACCCCCTGCGTCTACCCCATGATTCCGGTCACGCTCAGTATCTTCGGGCGCTCGGCGCGCGAAGACCGCAAGGCCAAAACGTTTAGCCCCGCCACCTTCCAGCTCTCCGTTTTCTACGTAGCCGGCATGTGCTTCACCTATTCGGTGATGGGGTTAGTCGCGGGCATGACGGGTTCGCTGTTCGGACAGTTGCTACAAAGTCCGGCGATGCTCGGCTTCCTGACCCTGCTCTTTTTAATTTTGGGTTTGAGTCAGATCGGCATTTTCAAAATATCGCTGCCCCCCTCCCTGCAGACGAAGCTGTCGACCATTGGCGGCACCCAAAATAAATGGGGAGTCTTCGTGATGGGGCTCGTCGCCGGTCTGGTGATCAGCCCCTGCGTGGGTCCGGTGATCGCGGGCATTCTGGCGTTCGTGCTGAAGACGTCGGACGCGATGAAAGGGTTTCTCTACTTCTTCTCATTCTCGCTGGGACTAGGCGTGCTCTTCC
>JAYUBV010000416.1:0-4965 GCA_043740655.1 Pseudomonadota bacterium
TGGCGTTACCTCGCTCCTGGGCTACTTCGCCCTCAAGGGGAATGAAGATCTGCACCTAGTTCCGTCAAAAAAAGTCACGTACGTGACTGTGGTAGACGCCATTATCGACGGCCTTTACGGCATGATCGAAGGCACTTTGGGCAAGGACGCCGAGAAGCACGTTCCGTTCATTGCCTCGCTGTTCCTGTACGTTTTCTTTAATAACCTCTTGGGGTTGCTGCCCTATTCGACTTCGTCCACCTCTAGCGTGAACACCACTTTCGCCTTGGGCATCCTCTCTTTCTCCTACTACAACTTGATGGGCATCAAAGAGCATGGGCTTGTCGGCTACCTAAAGCACTTTTTAATGGGCTTGGGCCCGGCGGGCATTTTGATCGCCATCCTTGAGATGGTGTCACACGCGATTCGCCCGGTCTCGTTGGGCATTCGTCTTTTCGTGAACATGTTCGTCGACCACGCCGTCGCCTCGAAATTCTCAGTTCTAATGGCCTGGGTCCTCCCGCTTCCGTTATTGCTTTTTGGAATTTTCGTTTGTACGATTCAGGCCTTTGTTTTCGCGACCATTTCTGCGGTGTACGTGCAGATGGCTACTGAGCACGAACATGGAGCCGAGCATGGAAATCATGCGGGCGATCATGGTCACGCTCACGCGCATTAATAAGGTTTGTCCCGTAGGTTTGAAGTAAAACTTTTAGTAAGGAGTAAATGATGAAGTTAGCGCTTGGTTTCTCTCTGTTGGCCATTCTGTTCCCCGGTGTTGTGTTCGCCGAAGATCACGCAGTCGTTACGACGACGCAGTCGGCGGCCCCGTGGATCGCCTTGGCGGTTGGTTTCGGTATGGCCCTGGCGGTAATGGCGGCGACGACGGCTCAAGGCCGCATTGCTAGCGCTTTCTTGGACGGCGCTTCGCGCAATCCTGGCGCGGCTGACGGCATGAAGACCCCGTTGATTCTGGGCCTCGCTTTCATCGAATCGTTGGTTCTGTTCACCGTTCTGATTGCGTTCATGCTGATCGGTAAGCTGTAATCAGCCTACGCTAAGAGATCGGGTTTCTTTTGGCATGTTCCATCCTTCTTCGAGGGATGGAACATTTCTTTTAGAAAGGCGCCGGTTAGAGACTTTGCCACCTTGCCTAATCCTTCGGGCGCACCCTCGTACAACACCTCTCCGCCGTGCACTCCACCTTCGGGCCCCAAGTCGATGAGGTAGTCCGACTGTTTGATCACGTCGAGGTTGTGTTCGATGACGATGACCGTATTTCCCTGGTCCGCCAGGCGGTGCAGAATGTCCACTAAACGACGGATATCCTCAAAGTGGAGACCAGTGGTGGGCTCATCCAAGATGTACATCGTACGGCCCGTGGAACGCTTGAGTAGCTCCTTAGCCAACTTGATACGTTGGGCTTCGCCGCCCGAAAGGGTGAGGGCACTCTGACCTAAATGTACGTAGCCTAGACCAACGTCGTTTAGAGTTCCCAGCTTGTGTTTGATCTGCGGAATGCGCTCGAAGAACTCCGACGCCTCCGCAATCGTCATGGCTAACACCTGCGCAATGTTCTTCTGCCGGTAATAAATTTCTAACGTCTCACGGTTGTAGCGCTGTCCGCGGCAAAGCTCGCACTCGACATATACATCGGGAAGAAAGCTCATCGAGATGCGGATATTGCCGTCACCACGGCACGCATCGCAGCGGCCGCCTTCTACGTTGAACGAGAACCGGCCGGGGCCGTAACCGCGAGCCTTGGCTTCGGGGAGCCCTGCAAACAGGGTGCGGATCTCACCAAAAACACCCGTATAGGTCGCCGGGTTAGAACGTGGCGTGCGGCCGATGGGGCTTTGGTCCACGTGAATGACTTTATCGATGGCGGCCAGACCTTCCACCTTCTGGACCTTAAGGTGCACGGGCACGGGGAGGCGTTGGAACGAAGCGTGAATCGCCGGGAAAAGGGTATCGAGAACTAGCGTGCTCTTCCCCGAACCCGAAACACCCGTGATGCCGATGATGTTACCGAGCGGGAAGCTAACCGTGATGTTGCGCAAATTGTTGAGCGAGGCGCCGCTGAGTGTGATCGTGCGCGCGGGGTCTTGCTTACGGCGGGTAGCTGGTACCGGAATCTTTCTGATGCCGTTTAAGTACTGCGCGGTGATGCTGTTCTCTTTTTTTAGCAAATCGGCGCTCGTGCCCGCAAAGAGCACGTGGCCGCCTTTAGCACCGGCGCCGGGACCCATGTCGACTACAAAATCGGACCGGCGGATGGTCTCTTCGTCGTGTTCGACTACCAACACGGAGTTGCCATCGTCACGAAGTCTTTCCAACGTTTGAATCAGCTTTTCGTTGTCGCGCGGGTGCAGCCCAATGCTCGGCTCATCCAGCACGTAAAGTACCCCGACTAACGAGGCACCGATCTGGCTCGCTAAACGGATACGCTGCGCTTCACCGCCCGAAAGGGAATCGGCACCGCGGCCTAACGATAGATAGCTCAGACCGACGTCCACCAGGAAATGCAAACGGGATTTAATCTCTTTGAGAATCGGCTCCGCCACCAGGTTTTGGGACGCGGTGAATTTGAGTTTACTCAGCTCGGTCAGGCAGCGATCCAAATCCCAGCCGCAAACGTCGGCGATGTTGTGTCCGCTGATTTTAATCGAAAGCACGTCTCGCTTTAGACGCGAACCCAGACACTCCGGGCAAGGACGGGACGAGTAGTAAGATTCTTCCGGACCGTCGTCATCGTCTTCTTCATCGTCCGATGCTTCAAGCGCGGGAATGATGCCTACGAAGGTATCCTTGCCGTAGAGCGCCAGGTCTTTGTCTTTCGCCGGCAGGTCTTTCCAGGGCGTGTCGATCGCGACACCAAGTTTTTTGGCGAGCGGGGCGAAGAACTCTTCAAGCTGTCTTTTCGTCTTAGATTGCCACGGTTCGATGGCGCCGCGATTCAGCGGCAGGTTTATATCGCCGATGATCTTGTGCGGGTCGATGAAATCTTGGGTGCCGCGCCCTTCGCAAACTTTGCAGGCGCCGTGCTCACTGTTGAACGAAAAGTTACGCGGCTCAAGCTCCGGGAAGTTGATTCCGCACTTAACGCAGGCACGTTTGGTGGAATAGACGGTGAGTTTCTTGGAATCAACGTCTTCAATTTCGACAATTCCCTCGGCCAATCCTACCGCTAGCTCAATCGCCTCGGCCAAACGGTAATCAATTCCGGCGCGGAGGAAGATGCGGTCTACGAACACCGAGATGTCGTGCTTGTTGGTCTTCTTCAGCTTTATGGGTTCCGACAGCGAGAGATCTTGGCCGTCAATGCGCACCCGCGTGAAGCCGCGTCCCTGCAGCTGAAACAATTCCTTTTGGTATTCGCCCTTTTTTCCACGCACGATCGGCGCCAGCACCGAGATACGGCTTCCGGCGGGAAGGCGAAGTACCTGTTCTACGATCTCATTCACCGTCTGGCTCTGGACTTCATCTCCGCAGGAGGGGCAGAAGACTTTTCCTAAACGCGAGAAAGCCAGGCGCAGGTAATCGTAAATTTCGGTGATGGTGCCTACGGTAGAGCGCGGGCTGCGGCTGACGACCTTCTGATCGATGGAGATCGTAGGCGACAGTCCATCGATGAACTCGACGTCGGGCTTCCGCATCTGCTCCATAAACTGCCGCGCGTAAGCGGACAGCGATTCCAAGTAGCGGCGTTGCCCTTCCGCGTAGATCGTATCGAAGGCGAGCGAAGACTTTCCCGATCCGCTCAAACCCGTGATCACCACAAGCTTATTGCGGGGGATGTCCAAGGAGACGTTCTGGAGATTATGCTCTTTAGCGCCTTTTACGATGATATGCGAGGACACTACTGCCTGACTTTCTAGGTTAGCGACTTCAACACGTCGCGAAGGGTGGACTCGATCTCCGTGCGAATGCGAGTGAGCTCGGGGCTCGTCTCGGCCTCAAAACGGTACACCAGTACCGGCTGCGTGTTGGAAGCGCGGACTAGACCCCAGCCGGTGGCGTATTCCACGCGGGCGCCGTCAATGGCATTGACCTCGAGTCCCTTGGCTAGGAAACGTTTCTTGGCCTCTTCCACGACTTTAAATTTGATCTCATCCGGGCAATCGACGCGAATTTCCGGGGTGGAGAAAGTGGGAGGCACGTCGGCCAACATCTCGGCGGGCGTCTTGCCTTCAGCCACGACAATCTCGATGGCGCGGGCGCCAGCGTAAATAGCGTCGTCGAATCCGAAGTAGCGATCCTTAAAGAACATGTGGCCGCTCATCTCACCGGCCAATAGCGCCCCTTCTTCTTTCATTTTGGCTTTGATGAGGCTGTGGCCGGTCTTCCACATGATGGGTTTACCGCCGTGCTTTTTCACGTCCGCAAACAGCTTTCGCGAGGCCTTCACTTCCGAAATGACCTTGGCGCCGGGATTCTTTTTCAAAAGCGACCGGGCGTAGAGAATTAAAATTTCGTCGCCGAATAAAATAGTTCCATTGCGATCCACGATACCGATGCGGTCGGCGTCGCCGTCAAAGGCAATGCCTAAAGCCAGGTTCTGCTCTTTCACCACCTTGATGAGGTGCTGAAGGTTTTCCGGCTGGGTGGGATCGGGATGATGGTTGGGAAAGCTCCCGTCCAAATCACCGAACAGCTCTACAACTTCGCAACCAAGCGCTTCGTAGGTCTTCTTGGCGATGCCGCCGCCCATGCCGTTACCGCAGTCGATGGCGACCTTGATTTTTATCGGGTGGCCGATGGATTTGGTCATGGCGTCTTGGTACGCGCCCATGATGTTGGTCGTCTCGACCGTGCCTTTTCCGCTCGGGAAATCCTTTTTCTCAATGAGCTGGCGAACGACCTGAATCTCATCCCCGAAGAGCGTCGACTCTCCGCAGACGACTTTGAACCCGTTGTACTCGCCGGGATTGTGGCTACCGGTGATCATTACACCACCGCCCACCGCGAGGTGCCGGCACGCGAAGT
>JAYUBV010000417.1:0-4952 GCA_043740655.1 Pseudomonadota bacterium
CAGGCGACGTGTTCGTCGACGCGGGAGCCAACGAAGGTTACTTTTCCGTGCTAGCCAGCACGTTGGTCGGCAAAGACGGTAAGGTCTTCAGTATCGAGCCTCAGTCGCGGCTGATTCCGGTCATCCGAAAAAATCTTGAGCTGCTGCGCGAGGACCGTGGCCCCGATAATGTTTCTATTTTACAGCAAGCGTTTGCCGAGCGCGAAGGCGAGATGATTCTTCATCTCACTTCGGCCACCAACTCGGGCGGTACCAGCTTCCACAAACACTGGAGATTGGGTGCTGGCCAGGAAAAGGTCGCCACGAGGACCCTCGATAGTTTCGTCAAGGGTAGCTCCCTGGATCGCGTCCGCCTGTTAAAGGTGGATTGCGAAGGAGCAGAGCTCTCCATCATATGCGGAGCCCTCAAAACGCTCGCGGAGCGAAAAGTGGATTTTGTCAGCGTGGATTTCCATCCCAATATTGCGGCCAAGGATGATCCAATGAAAATCGATCAGCACTTTCGCCAAAGCGGGTACCGCCTGAGCCAGGCCGGTACCGGAATTTGGGTGTATCACTTGCCCGGTCTAGAGGAGAGCCTTCGGCCCCTCGGCGCGTCCCAGGAAATACCGCCTTTGGCGGCGTAGCACTAACACCCACACAGCAAACTCCACGCGAGCACCGCTCCGCCTAACAGCACGCGGTACCAGGCGAAGACGCGGAAGTCAGCGCTGCGCACGTAGGCTAGCAAGAGGTGGATGGCGAAGAGTCCCGTTACCGCCGACGTGACGAAGCCCGTAATCAGAGTCGGCCACTCCAGCGCGCCGGTCTGAGCTAAATAACGAATCTCCGGCAGCTTGTGGATGAAGGCCCCGAGCGTGATGGGAAAGGCTAGAAAGAATGAGAACCGGGCGGCGGCCGGCCGGTGAAATCCCTGCAGACGCCCCATCGTGATGGTGGAGCCCGATCGCGAGACGCCCGGAAACAACGCGAAGCATTGGGCGATCCCGATCCAGATCGAGTCCTTAAACGACATTTCCTCCAGATGGCGAACCGATGGGTACCGTCCGTCGACCCAGTAAAGCAAAAAACCCAGGGACGACAGACTGGCGGCCACCAGCAACGGCGTGCGGGTGTGCGCTTCGATCGTTTTTTCAAGCAGTAGCCCGGCGAAGACGGCCGGGATGGTGGCCACCACGATGAGCCACGCGATCTTACGTTCGCGGTGAAACCCAATCTTGCGCTCGATGACGCTGAGTAGGCCCGCTTTCAGCAGCTGCCAAAAGTCGCGCCCAAAATAGACGAGCAGCGCGACTAAGGTTCCCCCGTGGAGGAAGACGTCGAACGCGAGTCCGGGTTCCTTCCAGCCCAAAAACCAAGGGGCAAGTAAAAGATGGGCGGACGAGCTGATGGGCAAAAATTCGGCAAGCCCCTGTAGAGCACCGAGAACGAAGGCTTGAAAATGGGTCATGGAATCCCCGCGTGAGTTACGATCAAACTTTTTGGGACGCGAACAATCCCTTCACGGAATTATAATGGCCGAGCAGCCCCTGCAACAGCGGTAGTTGGATCGCGGGCACCTTATTCCCTCCGGCCCCTTCCATATCGACCGCCATGGTCAGGCTGTTCAAAATGGCCTCTTCCGTCGCCTCGATGACCCCTTTGTAGGCGGGATCCAGGAACGTATCGAGCACCATATTGTAGCTGCGCACCGGCGTGGGGGCCACGCGCGGGATCTCGTTGGCGGTGGTGAAGCCAATGATGATCTCGCCGCTGGAGTGGGCGCCGTAGCTGCCGACCCGGCCGATGCCGAGGGCTGCCCGGCGGCACAGACGGTTGATCTGCTGCGCGGTGAGCGGCATGTTAGTACCGACGACCACGATGATCGATCCGTAGTTGTTAACCCGACGGCTATAGAGCCCTTGGCTCGCCGCGAAGACGCGGCCGACCGGATAGCCGTCCATCCGCAAGTGTTCCATCACGCCGAAGTTCGACTGTACGAGCACGCCAATCGTGTAGTTATCACTTCCGAGCGGAATCACGCGCGACGACGTGCCGATGCCACCTTTAAAGTCACAGCAGATCATGCCGGTACCGGCGCCGACCGCCCCTTCTAACACCGGACCCGAGGCCGCAGTGTCCAACGCCGCGAATACGTGCTGCGGCTTGATATGCAAACCCACCGCGTCGTTCAGAAAACTATCGTCGCACTCCCCCACTACCGGAATGATCACTTCCTGTAGCTCGCGGATCGACTGGTACTTTTCCGCCATCCACTTCACCACGCTGTCGCTAACGCGACCGACGGAAAGCGTGTTCGTCAACGCGATCGGCGTTTCAATGAGCCCCCACTCCTGCAGTTGGGTCATACCGGCCACTTCGCCGGCGCCACTTAGGATAAAACCGCCGCTGACTAGTTTGCGCTGGTAGATGTCATCATTGGGCACGATGACCGTAACGCCAGTGCGCACCGGGCCGTTGCCGGGCTTGCGACGTCCGGAACCTTCGATGAGCGTCGAGTGGCCGACCTTAACGCCGGGCACGTCGGTAATCGCGTTGAGCGGCCCGGGGCTATATTCGCCGATGGTGAGCCCCAGATCACGCACGCGCTGCCGCTTCGTGCTTTCTTCGCGGTATTTCTCAAACAGGTTCATTAGTGGACCTTACGTGACTCACTACGCCACCTGTGGATGGCCGGGGTCAGAATTTTTTTAATCAGCTGCTCGTAATTGATCCCCGACCGTTCGGCCAGGATAACGAGGTCGCTGAACTTCGGAGCGAGCCCCGGCAATGGATTGACCTCGATGAAGTAGATATTTCCACGCGAATCGACCCGGTAGTCAATGCGGGCCACGTCGCGGCAGCCCAGCAGCCGGTACACCTTTTTCGCAAAGTTGTGCACCTTGCGATCGATCTCCTTACCCATAGAGACCGGGCAGACGAGGTGGAAAATCGGATTCTGCGTCGGCTCGACGTGCTTGGCCTCAAAACCGTATACCGGAAATTTACCCGCCGATTCGGCGAAGGCGATCTCCATGGGACCCAACACTTTGAGCGACTGGTTGCCCAGCACGCCGATGGTGAACTCCCTACCCTCGATGTACTCCTCGCACAGAATCGGTTCCGTAAAATGATGCCATTGGTCGGTGGCCTCTCGCACGAGCTCTTCCTGCGTCAGCACGACGGACTTATTGCCAATACCTTTGGAGGTGCCCTCGTGGTTGGGCTTTACGATCACCGGAAACCGAAGTGCTAGATCCGAAAACCGGGGGCCGCCCGCGTAGACGAAAGACTTAGGCGTGAGGATACGGTCCTGCGATAACAGCTTCTTGGTCAGGGCCTTATCCAAAGTGATCGCCAAGCAGGTAGCGTCGCTGCCCGTGTGTTCGATGCCTAGCAAGTCGCACATCGCCGGTACCTGAGCCTCGCGCGCGCGCTTGCGCGACCCTTCGGCAATATTGAAGACCACGTCGATGTGGTAGTCGATTAGGTTTTCTGAAAGCGATTTGTCCGCCTCGATGGGCACTACGTCGAAGCCGGACTTTTCAATCGCCCGGTGGAGCGAGTCGACCGTACGCTGACTGTCGAACTCCGCTTCGTGCACGTAGTCCGGATCGTTTACGTCCTTACGCTTCAAGTTGTAAACGAGCCCGACCCGAGGATTGCGCGTATTACGCAACCGTTTAGGGGAGTGACCCGACTTGCCGCCGAGCTTTAAGCGCGTAGTGGCCGCTTCAACGATCTTTAGGATGGTCCCGTTGTAATCGAGCCCCAGTAGTTTCGCCGCATCGAAGACTCCCGCGCCCGGCTGCAAACTTGGCAAAGCGTTGAGTTCCAAGAAAAAGATCTCCCCCTCCGACGTAATGCGGAAGTCCGCGCGCGCAAAATCCACCACGCCGACCGACGGGATGATTTTCTTCATGTATTCCACGAGGCGATCGCGAATGGAGACATCGATGGCCGCCGGACAGCGGACCGATACGGCGTCGTCATCGTTGTTCTTCAGTTCGTAACCGTAAATCGAATTTTCCGTCTCCGCGGTGGCCTTCGAAAAGACGTATTCCAATGGCTCCATCACGCCACCGTCGCCTAAGCCCGCAATGAACGGCACCGCGATGTCGCGGCCGGGAATAAATCGCTCAACGAGCAGACCGTGCGGAAACAGTTTCAAGCACTCCGTGCCGTAAGCAATCAGCTCTTCGGCGTCGCGGCACAGCGAGCGCGAGGTAATGCCCTTGGAAGACCCCTCGTAGTTGGGTTTCACGAACGCGGGGTAAGCCACTTCGCGCACGATGCTCATCAGCTCGTCGCGGGTGTTGACGAAATAGCCCTCAGCGACGGGCACCTTACGGCTAGCCACCATCTGCTTGGTCAAAAATTTATCTAGAGTGAGGAAACAACCGTAAGGGCCGGTGCCAACGTATGGGACTTGCAGTTGTTCGAAGATGGTCGGGCCAAGCGATTCGCGTCCCACGCCGTAGTACCCCTCCGCGGTGTTAAAAATGATATCCGGTTTAAGATCGGCCAGCTGCCGAATCCAGACGGATACCGAATCCTTCAACGTCATCTCTACGTCGGAAACGTGGTGCCCACCGGAAGCCAGGGCTTGGTGGATGGAGTCGATCGTCTCTTGAGTATCGAACTCGGCTTGTTCTAAGGAATCGTCGGTCTTCTTATTAAATACGAACGCGATCTTCACTTCGGTTTTGTGCTCCTAAAAATTACCCGCCAAAATTAACACGGTTACTCGGCAAGCTGGGCCTTTTTTTTGACGTGCCACCACCCTAATTGTGACTCTTTTTTCACATTCCTCCGGACTCCTGTGGGTTTCTCGCCACGACGAAGGCCCCTCCGACACGGTGGCCGCAAAGTGCAGCCTCGAATCATTGCTACAATAGGAACAGTGAGTGAAGGGGTGGGGAGTATGCGCTATTTAAATCTGTTTCTTTCGGTTGTTTCGCTAGTCGGCTGCG
>JAYUBV010000418.1:0-4942 GCA_043740655.1 Pseudomonadota bacterium
CGCCCGTTAAACAGGAAGTGGTGAAACAGTCACCCGTTAAACAGGAAGTGGTGAAACAGTCACCCGTTAAACAGGAAGTGGTGAAACAGGCGCCCGTTAAACAGGAAGTAGTCAAACAGGCCCCGGTTAAGCAGCAGCCCGGTAAACAGGAACCGACTAAGCCGGCCATCGTAGCCGGGGAACCCCGAAATGCCGGCGGTGAGGTAGCTCGTGACGAAAAGCTCATCGTGCTTTTCGCGGTCCTTCACCACCACCACCAGTCGGTGCAGAAGGCCTGCGAAATGGCGCAGTCCAATTCGGAATCGGCGGTCGTAAAGGCGTTTGCCCTTGCTGAGGCAAAAGGGCATGCGGATTCCGATGCTAAGCTCATACTGGCGGCGGAAAAATTCGGGATCACCCTACGTGACCTGGATCGAAATAGCCGAATGGGAAAAGCCCTTTTGGCACGCACCGCCGGTCAGATGGAACTTCTCAAGTCTCTAAGCGGCGACGCGTGGGACCAAGAGTTCCTAACCCGTCAGGTGTCCTGTCATTCGCACATCGTGCGTAGCTTACAACGGCGCGATTCATTGGCGACCACCCCGGAAATGAAATCCTTCTTCAAGGATCTCTATACGATCGAGAACACCGACCGTATCGCGTCTCAGAAGCTACTGAACGAAGTCAGCGACGACGACAAGTTAGCGCTCGACTAGTGGCTCATTAGTAACCCAATCCTCCCGGGGCGCCTTCGGCGTTCCGGGGGGCCTTTTTTCTCCTAACCGACCTTTCGGGAGGCCTACATGCCGTTCATCCAAGTTTCCAGCATCATCGGTTTTTTACTCTGCCTCACGCCGTCCCTGTCGGCGTCCGAGCTGACGACGCTTACGCCACAGGAACGCCGGGATATATCCCAGGATTTAAAACTTTTTTATGGTTCGCCCACCAAGAATCCTTCGCCCATGCAGCGGGGGACCCCCAAATACGACGCTCGCACCGGGGAGCAAATTCATCCCAACGCTCCACTCCTTTTGGCGGGAAAACCACCCGCGAATCCCCTCCTACGCCTTGCCCAGGGCAAGGGAACGGAGGCCTTTCGCCGGGCTAAGTGCGAGTACTACGGCTGTGATCCGGTTCACGGTCTTGACGCTAAGACGGAGAAGCACGATCGCATTGAACAGCTAATAGAAACCTGGATTCGTCCCGAGGGGCTTACCAAAGTGATGGACGAGCTTCCGCGCAGCGGAAAAACCAATTTGGCGCTTTGGTCGAGCGACGTTTGGCGCATGCGGTACGGCGGGATCTCTTACCGGTACTCGGGCAAGTTACACCATAAGAGCTACCAGGAGGCCGTCGAGGCCTACTCTCAACCGCAGGACTGGAACCGAACCCTGGGTGGTACGAACCTCTCAGAGTTAGTGAAAGTCTTGGCCCTTTGGTCTCCCGCCGAAAAATATGACCTCTCGGTGGGCGACGAAAAGTTCAACCTGACGAATATGCAGAAGGAAAGGGGTAAGGGATTTTTGGAAAAGGGGGATGTTCCGGGTTGGATTGGGATGTGTCACGGCTGGGCTTCCGCGGCGATCATGGTGCCGCCCCCGAAGGCGGAGGTGACGGTGGTGGGTCCGCAGGGCGTTCCCGTGGTGTGGAACCCTTCCGATATCCGTGGCATCACCAGCCTCTACTGGGGCGAAGGACCGCGGGACATCAACTTTATCGGGGGGCGCTGTGAGGCCGTTAACCCTGAAACCTACCCCAATGGGCGACTCGTGAAGAGTGAGTGCTTCGATACCAATCCGGCCACATTTCACCTGGCCCTCACCAACTTGGTGGGGCGGTATCGCCACTCCTTCATCATGGATAAGAGCTATGACTACCAGGTTTGGAATCAACCGATTCATTCGTACCGGATCCAGTATTTTAGCCCCTTGAATCCCGAGCGGAAGAGTGACGATTGGGCGGAAGTGGCCACCGAATACGATGCGACGTTTAAGCGCAGCGACCGCTTTCAAGTCCCGCTGACCCGCGGGGAAATGCGGGGGGGGCGGTACGATGATTCTAGCATTCACAAAGTGGTGGGCGTTATCGCGACGGTCGTTTACGCCGCCGCCCATGAACCGCAGCACGGTCCGAATCCGGGAGACGAGAGATTTGCCAGGGAGACTTACCTCTACGATTTAGAAATTGAAGCCGAAGGCGGCAAGTGGGTGCCGACCGGCGGCGAATGGCACAAGAATGCCCACCCAGACTTTTTGTGGCTTCCCCGACGGGGAAGTGTAGTCGTCCACGCCGAGGACAAGTTGCTGGGCCCGTACTCGACGAAGCTAGCGCCGCCTTCCGCTTTGGGCGAAGCCGCGGCGAAGGCGAGCCGTGATGGAGCGCCGCTTTGTTCGGTGGTGAAAACCTTGGCGCATTTGTCGGGTGGTGCGCCAACTATCCGCTGCCACAACGATCCGGATACGTCGGACTGGCTAGCGGAAATTCCGGCGACGGCGCCGGTAAGACCGACCCGGCCCACGACTCCGCCGGTCGTCGTAAACCCCGGCTGCCGCCCGGATGCGCCGGCCACGATCATCGTGAAATCGGTTTGGCCCAACGTGCCCTTCTGGATACAGGGTCAGCCGATGGGCGATTTAGCCTCGTCGGGAACGCGCACGCTGACGACCGCCGCGCTATCGGGATGCCGTAGCTATACGTACCAAATGCGTTTCCACGCGCCGAGGCTCGTCGAGGGTCGGTATTACTACCAAACGCAAGAGCTTACGGTGAGGTTTAACGCCGGCGAAACGGTCGTGGTAAGACTCGACCGTGAAGGAAATCTTCACGTGGAAAGACCGTAGCGATCAAGAAAGTGCAGGGCGATAGCTAAGGTCAGTACCTAGTAAAGTTCAACGCGTGCAGGCCGTCTTTATTGGAGATGAACAGCGTCTTCCCGTCGGCCGAAAATTCAGCGTCGCCGATGGGTACCTCGCGGGGGGCACCGAGTTCGCCGTTTTTAAGATCGAGCCGCCTGGCCGAGCGGGGTTGAGTCAACTCATCGTTGAAGATCACGGCGTATCGGCTATCCGGCGTAATGAGCGCAGGCCCCCAGCCGCGGTCCACGGTTTTCCAATCTCCGGTATGCGAAGAGTACCAAGTGGCGTGGCGCCATGGTTCCGTTTCACTCAGGATGATGTGTTTGGCGTCGGGGGAAAAAACGCGGAATTGGCCCCCAATGGCGTCCCGCTTAGCCACCACCTCCACGTTCGTCAGCTTCCCGTCCGGGGTTAGCGTGGCGGTTTTGAAGATCTGCTCCCCCTCTCCGTTTGCCAGTTTGGGATACAGGTTGAATCGCAGTGCTCCCGAATCGGCGGTGCCCCAGCTATTCAGCCATTCGCTGGGTTCGATTACTGAATCGAGTGCCACACGCTTTACGGTTTTCTTCAGCACATCGAAGGCAACTATATGGAAGTCGCTGGTAAGCTGGGTCTTAGGGTCGCCAGTGACCTTCCCTTTGGCCTGCACGAGCAGCGTTGCGCCCAAAAACTTCATCTCGCGAAGAAATTCTGGAGCGGGTTTAATGAAGCGCATTAACCAGCCAACGGAATCGATCGCCTTCGCATTCTTTAAATCATCTTTTCGAGCTGCTCAAGTTGTTTGCGTAGCTCCCCGGGATCGCCCTCCAATGTGGGCGGCAGGTGGAAGGGATCTCCGCCCGCTGCGATAACCTCGAGGTCACCCACCGTGAGGCGCTTCCCGGAGCTGTCGAACAACGCTCGGTAGGTTTCGGCGACCAACCCTTCGCCAGAGTGGGCGGTCGCCGCGAAGCGAATGAGGCAGTCGGCGTTCGTCGCCGTAAACGCTCCCCGCGGGGAGGCGGCCAAAAAAGCCAGCAAGAGCAGAGTTGGGCGAGCGGGCGTCACATCAATGCGCAAAAAGTAGTGCGGCTACTCCCGATAGCACCACTACGACGGCACTGATGATGGGAGCCCGGACGGAGAACCAATGGAGACGCCCCTCTCCCTGCTGCAAGCGGCTGACGCCCACCACGACAATCATGCCAATTCCCACCAATGCGATCGCTAACCCAAGGCTGAAACCCGCAACGGCCAGGAGGCCGGAGGTGAATTTTCCAATTGAAAGGGCTAGCAACATAACCGTAATCGACGCTGGACAGGGAATCATCCCGCCCGCAGCGCCGAAGGCGATGATCTGTAAAAGTGAAGGCCTTTCGCCTTTCTTGGCATATTCGGGAATGGCGGCGGCGTGGGCGCGGGAGTGCTCGTCATCCGACATATGGCTATGATCGTGTGCCGCTTCGGGCTCGTGCATTTCAAAGGGGATGACTTCCCGCTTTTCGCCGAGGGAATACTCGCACTCGCCCGAGAATTCGTGCGGCTCGTTTGGGGCAACGTCGCTTATGAATTCGTTGGAGGTTTCCGACGCGCGTTTAAGCGTGAGTACCTCGGGCCCTTCGGGCCGATTGATAACGACCCGTACCGCGAGGGCACTTTGGGAGGTGGTCGCGGTGTATTTTATGCGCTCGCCCGTAGGCAAATTTACGATCTCCAAAACTCCCTTATTCCAGGAGCCGCTAAGGCTTACGGGGTTCGGCGCGTGGTGGTGCCCCAGGCCCGCTCTTTTCATTTGCCCGATTCTTTTGAGCAGCATCCACATACCGAGCAAAATAACGATGACCCCGCTTCCGATTTGAAGCCAATGGGTTACATCCTGAGTAAAGGTTTCTCTTCCGACCCACAAGGCAACCACTGACAGACTCACCACCACCAAGCTGTGAGTCGCCGCTACCGACAGTCCTAATAAAAGGGCATCTTTTTTAGTCCCCTTAATTCCAATCAAATAGGCGGCGGTAAGTGTTTTGGCGTGGCCGGGCTCAAGGGCGTGGAGCGCGCCAAGGCCAAGTGCGGTGGGGAAATACATCCAGGTAAACGGATTTTCGATAAGACCTGTCATTTAAATCTCA
>JAYUBV010000419.1:0-4941 GCA_043740655.1 Pseudomonadota bacterium
CTCTGCGGCTGGGTCCACCGCTGGCGCGATCACGGCGGCGTGGTCTTTATCGATTTGCGTGACCGTACCGGCGTGTCGCAGGTGGTTTTCGATCCCAAAACCGCGCCTATTCCCGAAGCAAATGAGCTTCGTATGGAGTGGGTCGTCGGCATCAAGGGGGAAGTGCGCCAGCGACCCGAGGGCATGGGCAACAAGAACATGGCCACCGGCCAGATCGAGATCGTGGTCTCGGAGTTGGAGGTGTTGAACAAGGCCACTCCCATGCCGTACTCGTTGCACGAAGATAGCCCATTAGCCGGCGAAGTGGATGAGCAGCTACGCCTTAAGTACCGCTATTTGGAACTCCGGCGCCCCGCGCTTCAGAATAACCTGCGCATTCGCCATGAGTTCTTAAAGTCCGCGCGCGAGTTCTATTTTGCCAACGGCTTCTGGGAAATCGAAACTCCCATCCTTTATAAGAGCACGCCCGAGGGCGCGCGCGATTATCTCGTGCCTAGCCGCGTGCATCCGGGACAGTTCTACGCCTTACCGCAATCGCCGCAGACGTTGAAGCAGCTTTGCATGATCGGCGGCCTGGATCGCTACGTGCAAATCGCGCGTTGCTTCCGTGATGAAGACTTGCGCGCCGATCGGCAACCCGAGTTCACCCAGGTGGATGTGGAGATGTCGTTTGTGGACGAGCTCGACGTCCAAACGATTCACGAGAATCTGATGAAGAAGGTCATGAAGGACGTGCTGAACTTCGACCTTCCCACGCCGTTCCGCCGGTTGAAGTACGCTGATGCAATGGCACGGTTCGGTAGCGACAAGCCCGACATGCGCAACACGTTGGAACTGGTCGACATCACCGAAGAAGGGCGCAAGAGCACCTTTCAGGTCTACCAAAACGCCTTGGCCGCTCCGGGCGCGATATTAAAGGCGCTGAGCTTCGAAGAGAAGGAACCGATGTCGCGTAGTGAGCTGGATGGCTTGCTGAAGAAGGTCGCCACTTTCGGCGCTCGCGGTATCAGCTGGATCCGGATCAAGACCCCGGGCGACTGGCAGTCTCCGCAGGCCAAGTTCTTCGATGACGTGACCAAGGCCGCGATCGAGAAAAAGCTGCACTTCAAGAACAACGCGATGGTCTTCATGATGGTGGGCGACCCCAACATGGTGAACAACGCGCTGGGCTCGCTGCGCCTCGAGTACGGCAAAAAGTTTGGCTACGTAGACGAGAAGGCCTGGGAGTTTCTGTGGGTCGTGGACTTCCCGCTGTTCGAGTATAACGACGAAGACAAGCGCTTCTATGCTGCGCACCATCCTTTCACCAGCCCGCACCTGGACGACCAGGCGCAGTTCTTAAAGGTGAAAGCTGAAGAGCTGTATCCCGTGAAGGACAAGACCACCGACTCGTTCAAGATCATGTCCAACACCCGCGCCCGCGCGTACGATCTGGTGTTGAACGGTTACGAGATCGCGGGTGGCAGTCTGCGTATCTATCGTCAGGAAGTACAGGCACAGATGTTCCGGTTGCTGGGGATCAGCGAGCAGGAAGCGGAAGAACGCTTCGGCTTCTTTCTGAAAGCGCTCCAATACGGAACGCCGCCGCACGGTGGTTTAGCCATCGGCGTGGACCGCATGGCGATGTTATTGTGCGGTACCGATGCGATCCGTGACGTGATGGCGTTCCCGAAGACGCAGAAGGCCAGTTGCTTGATGAGCGAATCGCCTTCTTCCGTATCGGAGAAACAGCTCGCCGAGCTATCAATTTCGATCCGGCCACCGAAACCGGCGTCGTAAACTGCATGCCATTTCAGGAAGTCTTCGATGTCGTAGTGATCGGCGGGGGCCTTTCCGGCACCGCGGTTGCGCGCGACTGTGCGATGCGAAGACTTTCCGTGCTGCTCGTCGAGCGCGATGACATTGGCTGCGGAGCTACGGAAATACTTTCGCCCCTAGTCGACGGCGGGAATCGCCTGTGGGCCAAGCGATCGCATCCTCGCTTGCTGCAGGAGTTCGACACGCTAGAACGGCTGGCGCCGCACCTGTTTTCCGAGGTGCGCGTGCTGGTGCCGGCGGTCGCTTCGGTAGCCCGCACTACGTTACGCCGCCTGCAGTCGACGCTCACTAGCTACCAAAAAGGTGTGTCGTCCACCCACGATCGCCGCGTGGTTAGCTGGAACGCGGACGAATTCAAACGCCGCTTTTCGCGCACGCCGGGACACACCGCCGGCGGCATCGAGTACGGGCAGGTGCTGTGGGATCCGGTGCGATTCGCCATTGCCACCGCACGTGGGGCTAAGCAGGCCTCCGCCAAGATACTTTTGAAAACGACGGCCGAAGAGATCGGCGTGGAGAACGGTCGCGTGGTCGGCGTGCGGTTACGTACCGCGGGCGCGCGATCCGAATTCGCCTTCGCCAAAACGGTCGTCGTGGCCGCCGGAGCCGCGGCCTCGCGTATCAAGGGAATGCCCATCGGCCCCGCGCCGTTGCAAAAAGAGACCGTGCTGTTACTGGGGGAGAAATTTCCCGCGGGTCTGGCGATGCTTTCCGACGACGAGGCTACGTTCTTCGTTCCGTGGCGCAACCAAACGTGGGTGGGCAGCTGGACCGATCCTTTTGCGGGTAACCCCTTCGAAACTGAGGCGTCGCCCGATCGTGTCCGCTTGATCGAACGGCAGGTGGTGCAAAGTCCGCTGTTTTCGCCGCGGCCGCGCCCCGCGCGGGTAATGACCCGCACGCAGGTTGCGGATAAATCGCCGTTGAGTTTTGCGGAGCCGCACGTCGTTGAGTTGACGCCGTCGGGCCTGAAGGGGCTTTACCTCATTGAGGGCGGTAATGCCGGATTCAGCCGCGAAGTGGCCGAAAGGGTCACCACGCAGATCTCCGATTCGCTCCGCCACAAGGAAGAGTGTCGGACGGCATTCGAAAGTCTGCCCGGCGGTAGCCACGAGATTCCGTGGGAAGAAGAGGCCCAGCGCACGGGATTGCCGCCCGCGGTCGTCCTAGGTTTAATTCGCCGTCACGGCTACCACGCCACCACCATATTCGAACGTGCGCTTTCGAACGCGGAGCTGGCCCGCACGGTTTGCGAGTGCGAAGGCATCATTGCGGCGGAAATTGAATTCTGCGTGAAAGAAGAGTGGGCCACCGACCTGCAAGGCTTATCGCGGCGGACGGGTGTCGGTGCGGGAATCTGCCAAAGCGGCCGCTGCCTCTACAACGCCGCCTTCTGGCTGAAGAAAATTTTAGGGTTGGAGGATGGACTTCCCTTCGGAGAGGCGGAGCAGTGGATTTCCCATCGCCACGCCGCCGGCGGTTTACTGGCCCAGGGGCCCCTGGCCGCGCAGCTGGAGTTAAATCGCTACCGTGACGCGGGCTACGGAACGGAGGAGGAGCGATGAAGGAAAACCTTCGCGCCGACGTCGCCATTGTGGGAAGTGGGATCGCCGGCTGCACCGTGGCGGAAACGCTGACCTCCCTCGGTAAGACCGTTGTGCTTTTGTCACCGGTGCATTCGCCGGCCGGCTCGGCCACCCCCTTGAGCGCGGGCACGTGGGACTGCGGACCGATTTTGACCGCGCAGGCTCGCGATCGCGTTCCTTTCAAGGATTTCGTTCGATCGCCCGCGTGGAAAAAAGCGACGGGCTCGCTCTTGTTATCGGATCCCGCGATGGCTTCGGACGCGGCACTGGCATTCGACCGTTTTCACGGTGACTCGGGCGTATTTGCGGAGCTAATGCGAGGTAGTGAAGACCGGCCCGCATTACTGCCGACCGAGGGTGGGCGATTCCGCGCGACCTACGCCGCCCAAAAAGTGTGTTACCAATCGGACGCGATGGCGTGGCCCGGAAAAAAAATCGGCGTGGTGGTTTGCCCGCAATGGCGCCTGCCCACCGAGATGTGGATTCCCGAATGGAAACGGCGCCTATCTGCCGTCTCGATCGGGGCGGAGCTGGTTCCGTTTAAGATCGCGCTCAAAGGGTTCGACTGGCCGCTGTCCCAGCTGGCGGCGCGTTTGGAAGCCGATCCCAACGTGGCGCAGCTTTTTCAGGAACAGATCGCCAAGGGGTTGAAGGATACTCCCGTCGATCGGCTGCTCTTTCCTCCGCTGTTCCTGGAGGAGAAGTTTCACGATCGGCTCCAGAAAGAGTCCGGCATTCCGGTCGGCGAATTTATCTCCGCTTCGGAGCCCACTGCGGGGCTGCGGCTCGCCCGCGCCTTGCAGGCTAAGCGGGAAGGGCTGGGGATCGAACGGCTCCCCATCGTATCCGCGCGGCAGCCGTCGCTGCGGCAGAATATATTTTTGGTTACCACCGCGGCGGGAGAAACATTGGAACTGAAGACCCGCGCCGTCGTGCTTTGCACCGGAAAGTTTTTATCGGGTGGGCTTGACGCGGGCACCAAGCTAACGGAGACGGTGCTGGGGCTGCCGCTGTACGTCGATCGCCATCGTTCCATCTCCTACGCTGATGAACTTAAGAACTCGGACGACCTCTTCCGCCTGGGCGTGTGGCTCGATGAATGGCACCGTCCCCGGAATCTCGACGGTACGTTGGCGGAAAATCTTTTTGCGTCGGGCAGTCTGGTGGGTGGTTTGGATTTTTCGACTGGGCGCTTTGGATTGGGCTTTCACACTTGGTTGGGGAGGGCGTGTGGAAAAAAAATCCATGAATGGCTGGGGTAGCCGTTTCGGTCTCGATAAGCTTCTCACCCCCAAAGTACGGACGTCGGACGACTTGCCGGTCACCCCCCTGAAGTTTTCAAATACGTGGTGCATTGGCTGCTCGGCCTGCACGCTGACCTGCGGAGCAGTGAGAAACGGTTCGGCCCCTTCGTGGTTCGAACCCAAGCAACGTTTCCTGATTCCCCTCACCGGCGAGGCGGTAAAATCCTACCCGTGCGAAACGTGCGGCAGTTGCACCGCGGTTTGCCCGGTGGGAGTCCCGCTCCACGCCTAAA
>JAYUBV010000420.1:0-4911 GCA_043740655.1 Pseudomonadota bacterium
GGCGGCGCAGACCATCGAGATCGGCTTCCGGGCTTTCGGGGATTTCAAAGGGGTCCCCTTGTTCGAGGATTTTCTTGATAACCGCCGGTGGTACCGGCCGGCCCACCTCGTCGAGTAATTTGCGGTAGGTATCGACCACAAGCTCTGCGGGCTCGGCGATATCCGGCAGCCCGGCGAACGAGACTAAGCAGTGGGCCAAAAGCGGACGGTTGGCCAGGGCGAAGCAAAGCGCCACCACTCGTGCGGTTCGGTTCCTCATTTTAAGACGGGGAATATTTCCACCGCGTTGTCGTAGAAGACGGCCTTCCAGTGTTGCTTGGGGATGGCCTGCTTCACCGCGGCGAGGTACGGACCCACTTCGAGCAGCGGGTAGTCGGTGCCGAACATGAATTTTTTGGGATTCTCGACGTAATGGAACGCCCAGCGAATGGGCTTTACGACGAGTTCTTGAACCGATTCGGGATCCGACTTCGTTAAGTCGCCCAGCATCAGGGCGGAGAGATCGACCGACACGTTGTCGTTCTTATATACAACCTCGGCCGCCGATTGAATCCACGGGTTGCCCAGGTGGGCGATTACAAACTTCACCTTGGGGTAGGCCACGGCGATTTCGTCGACGCTCAACGGATCGGCGTATTTCACGAGCGCCTTCTTGTCGTACGTATCGCCGGTGTGGAACACGACCGGCACGTTCTTCTTTTCCGCCAGTTTGTAGAACGGCTTATAGAAGGCGTCGGAAGCGGGCTTAGGCACGTACCCCAAATAGACTTTCATGCAGTGGTAACGTTTCTCGTCGATCCCGCGCGAAACGTCGGCTAACTTCTTACCCGGGACAATCGCGGCGCAGACCGCAAACTTCGGCGTGCCGGCCATCTGGATATCCGGAGCCCCCTTGTGCAGCCCGGCGTGAACCACCGCCCCGCGGATATCATTCCGCTTGTAGTCCTCGATCATTTTCGCCGAGGGGCCAGTCTCTTCGCCGTCGAAGTGGGCGTGCGCGTCGATGTACGGACCGGCGTAACCGTCTTCCGGGCCGGGGGTCGCCGCTACGGTTCTTTCACCCTGTAGCGACGAGTGCACGCAAGCCGCCAAACCGCAAAGGGCCACGGCCCAAACTCCGAGGAGGTATTTATGCATCCGGGTATCGTCTTAGCCCGCACCGCTAACGTCAAACCCTGGCGCGCCGATACCTTCAACTCACGGTTCAATGTATGCCTCGTCCTGTACGACTACGAGGCCCTTTCCCGGGACCGATTCTCCGATTGCCACCACCCGGCCATCGTTGTGGAAACCAATGGCCACTCCATCGGCGCCCGTGGCAAGAAGTTGAGCGTAAGGGAACGACATGTATCCACCTGGGTCAAACCGGGACACGGTAATTTCGCCTCCATTGATCCCCATTACGTAAATTCCGCCATCGGCGCTCAAACCCATCGAACCAATGAAGGATAACGGCACCCTGACCAGTCCGTGGTTTCCGAAGGACTCGTCCAAGGCAAATTCTGGGGATGACCGCGCTAATATTGACTCCCCAGCCTGCGAATTTCCAAAGTATCCCGCCATCACGAGCTTTCCATCATTTTGCATCCTCATCGAAAGCATGTCCGCGCTGCGGCCAAAGCGACCGTTGAGTTACTTGGCGGTTTGAGGGCGTTTCTGGAACAGGCGGATAATCAGGGGGAATAGGCCGACTAGACTAAGCGACAGAACAAACTGCCAACTTAAAATATCGTCGGGGGAAGCGATCTGGCCGAGCGCAGTGCCGGCGTTCACGTAGAGGATGGTGACCGGGAGCATGCCGAGCTGGCTGACCCAGAAATAGGTTCGCGCCGGGAGGGGCGTTAGCCCCATCGCGAGGTTGATAAGAAAGAAGGGAACGAGGGGAATCAGCCGTAACGTGAAGAGGTAGGAGATCCCCTCCTTGCGAAACGTCTCGTTGATGGGCTTTAGTTTTTTGCCCCAGTTCCGTTGTATGAAATCCTGAAAAACCAAACGGGCAAACCAGAATGCGAGAAGTGCGCCGATGGAGCTAGAGAACGACACCAACGTCGACCCGAGTACCGTCCCAAAGATCGCCCCTGCGCCGAGCGATAATATCATCGAGCCCGGCAACGATAGGGCCACGTACACCACGTAAATTAGAAAAAACAGGGCCGCCGTTTCAAACGGGCTAGTCTCAAAACGAGCCTGCAGAGCGGCCTGATGGGATTTCAGATTTTCGAACGTGAGGAAATCGAAGACCCGAAAATAAACCAGCGCAAAAACAACGCCCGCCACCGCGATCAGCGCCGTCCCCTTCACCAGCCGGCGTTTTAACGGGGAGTCGAAAAAGGAGGGACTCCTTTTTTGCACGTCATTCCTTAAGGGCGGGATCTTCCGCCGGTGGCTCGGGTGATTCGTCGAGGCTGGCCGGACCGGGCGACGCGGGTTCGGGGGCCGGTTCTACGGTCGGCTCGTCTCCCTTTGGTTCGACGGGAGGAGGCGCGTCGTCGGGCATAGTCGTTCGCGGCGCCTTGACGGCGGCCTCGGGCAGAAGCTTCGCGGCGGGTTTGATGACCGTATCCGGCAACGCCTTATTCGCCCCCGGCTCCACCGCATCCGGCTCTTCGCCACCGGGCTCGGCGGTCGAGGTCCCCATCGCGCCGCCGAACAACGTCTCCGACATCGCGACCTCGTACTCGCTTTGATCGAGGTAACCCATCTTGGTCATCACGGTAAGCGTGTGTTCGACCCGCTTCTGAGCCCACGGAGTCAGCTCCCGTTTCACGTAGTAAATATGGTAGCGCCAGGGCGAGGGCAGCAGCATCGCGAGAAATGCGGCCTCCTTCGCGGTAACGTCGGCCGGCTCCTTCTCGAAGTAATGGTTGGTTGCCCCCTTGATGCCATAGATGCCCGGTGCCCACTCCGCCATGTTCAGGTAGAAACAAAGGATCTGCGTTTTGGTGAGCACCTTTTCGATTTCGCGGGCCCACAGGATCTCGCGAAACTTACGGGTCAGCGTCTTTTCCTGGGTGAGGAAGACGTTCCTGACGACCTGCTGAGTCAAGGTACTGGCCCCGTGGGCCCACTTCTTCTCTTTAATGTCGTGCTTGATGGCCTCTTTCACCTCGTGGAAATCGACCCCTTCGTGGGACCAGAAAGCGGTGTCCTCGCTCGAAATAACGGCCGAAATGATGTTGTCGGAAATCCCGCTCATCGGCACCCAGTAGGGCGTCTCGGGACCAATCCACCGCGTGGACTTCTCCCGGTTCGCCAACTTGATGTTGAGCCTCACCTTATGGTTCATCGCGGTAAAGTCCGGGCGATAAAGGGCGCTGGTAACACCTAGGCCGACCAACGCGCTCAATAAACACAGGGCGCCCACGGCGCCAGCCATTACTAACTTTGTGCTTTTACTCATAGTTATCTATGTGATTATCGTTCAGATGAGTAGCCAAGGCGAGCCGGGAAGCAAAATGACCTTTTTAGAATTGAGGGGGGTTACCCAGAATAACCTGAAAGGGGTCGATCTCGATATTCCCTTGGGCCGTGCCATCGTGGTTACGGGCCCTAGCGGTTCGGGAAAATCCTCCTTGGCCTTCGAGACCATCTTCGCGGAGGGGCAGCGCCGCTACATGCAATCACTCTCAACCTACGCGCGCCAGTTTTTGCAGAAGTTCAGCCCGCCCAAGGCGGTATCGATTCGGAATGTTCCCCCGACCATCGCGTTGGAGCAGATCAACCCGGTGAAGAACTCCCGCGCCACCGTGGGCACCACTACCGAAATCTACGACTACTTTCGGCTGCTCTTCGAAAAACTGGGCATCGAACACTGCGAGGACTGCCATATCCCGATGGAGCGCAAATCGCTGACGGAGCTGTCGGATACCCTCTCGACCAAGCTCGTGGGCAAAGATGTTTTAATCGGCTTCCAAAAGAACCTAGAAAAATCGCAGTTCTCGGGCGAGCTGCTCGAAGAGTGGCAGAGGGCGGGCTTTGCCCGCCTGGTCATGAACGGCAAGGTGACCACAATCGATGAACTCTTGCTGGCAAAGAAAAAAGCGAAACTGAAAAAGGTGGTCGTGCTAGTCGACCGCATCCGACTGGCCGAGGGGGCCGCAGACGCCAATACCCTACGCCGTCTGGGCGAAGCGCTGAAGCTCGCGATGAACGCGGGCGACCACGATGCCCATGTTCTGCTGTGGGCGAACGACGAAGCCACGGATTTCGACAACGTCACCACCGAGATCCGGTGCCCTAAGTGCCGCAAGAAATCGACGCCTAAGTCGGCAGTCTCCTTTTCCTTCAATAGCCCCATTGGCGCCTGCGAGCGCTGTAAGGGTTTCGGAAATACGCTGGAGCTCGACGAAAACTTGCTCGTCCCGAACCAGAAGCTGACCTTGGCCCGGGGGGCCGTGGACCCTTTTACCAAGCCCAGCATGCGCCACTGGCAGAAGAAGCTGTTGGAGTTTTGCAAAGCCAAGCGCATCGATACCGATCTGCCGTACGACGAGCTTCGCGATAGCGACAAAAAGGCGATCTTCGAAGGGGACAAAAGCTTCCGCGGGGTGCGTGGCGTTTTCAAGCTGCTCGAGGAGGAGAAGTACAAGATGCGGATCCGCGTCTTCCTGAGCCGCTACCAGTCGCCGTTTACGTGCCCCGAATGCCACGGCGCCCGGCTTAAGTCGTCCGCCCTGCGCGTGAAGGTAGGCGGGCTTTCCATCGCCGAGGCCTGCCGCTTTAGCGTCGAACATTCGCTGGTGTACCTGAACGAACTTACGATGACGCCGGCGGAAAAAAAAATCAGCGTGGACATCATGTCCCAACTGCTGCGCCGGCTGGGACTCTTGGACCAGGTTGGCCTTTCGTACCTCACCATGGACCGCCATACCCGCTCGCTGTCGGGCGGTGAGTACCAACGCATTTTGCTAG
>JAYUBV010000421.1:0-4903 GCA_043740655.1 Pseudomonadota bacterium
GAAATGTGCTTTGAAGACGGTTTGAGAAGAAGTTCTGATTTACGGATTTTCTGGGGCACCGTGGGGCCTTCCTGGCGACCGAAAAAGCCCGCTGAAAAACTCTTCACGACTTAGACCGCCACCTGAAACGCCCCCGGCGCTTTCGGGTGAGCGTGTCTGGCTTCCGACGTCAGTAAGGCTTCGTACTCCAGTTCACAATCGCCTGGTGCCTCCCGTCATGCTCTCCGGACATCGTCCATTCCTCCGGGCCGAGCTGCAGGTGCAGGAGCTTTGTGTTTCCCTTCTTGGAAAGTAGCCGCCCGCCGCCTTGGCCCGCTACGAAGTACGGGCCCATCTGCAGCCCGAGTGCTAGGTTGGGATCCATTCCCGGAAAGACCAACTGCAAAGGGTTGAGAAAGATGATCACGCCGCTCGTCGGCCACCACCCCATCTTTAGCGTCAGCGAGTCGATTCCACCGGCGTCCATTTTGGACAGACCCTTTTCGTCGTGGGCCTGCACCGTAAAGTGCTTTGCCGCTTCGTCGTACTGAAAAGTGAGGCAGTCGGGTTTGTGTTCCAGCTCGAAGTACTTTTGCCACAGTTCCTTTTGCTTTTCGTCCGGGGTGCAGCCGCGTCGCCGGGTGGGTGGCATGAAGAAGGTGAAGTCATTTTGACCGTCGTTCATCTTTCCCAGGAACGGGGCCATCGCTTTGTGGGTGAACAGTTCCAGGATGCCGGCCCCCATCAGTGAGTAGCGATTGCCTAAGTGGGGAATGCCGAAGACATGCCCCAGCTCGTGCAGCAGGGCTATCGTGAGGGCCGACTCGAAACTCCACACCCGCTCGGCCTGAGTTTCTGGCGCGAAACGGTTTGGCCCGATGTCCGAACCGACGAAGATAAAGCCTTTTCCGCGGAGAGCCTTCGCGTCGTAATGCGTACGCACGGCGACTGCGACGAAACGGAGCGGAGCTTTCATGAAGCCCTTTTGCGTTTGGGTCAGCGTGCCGTAGCCAAACTGCAGCCGCAGGTCTTCTGCGCCGGAGCAGGGCACCTTATGGAAGTTCTGCGTGCCGACCCCTACTGAGTTCCAGTGCGCGAGCTGATGGAACGGATCGTCGAAGAAGGTGACCTTACGGGTGAACTCCTTCTTCCAGTAGTCGATCGTAACTTTAACCATCTCCTCGATCTTGGCCACTGGTGCTGAAATGGAGGCCGTATCGACTTCGACACAGTAGTTGATATCGGAAACATTTTTTAGCCACCAGGGGTTGTGGGCATCGCGGAGGGTTTCGCCGCCGGAAGAGATCCAGTCGCCGCCGGTCAACAGGTGCGGCGGAGAGGTGCCGGTCTTACCGCAAGCTGCGAGAAAGCAGAGTGCCGAAACAATTGCTAGGTGTCGCATCATACGCCGCTCCAAAAAGGGGTAACCCCCGCGAGTCTAATGGCTCGCGGGGGCTTGGAAAGGGAATTGCTTACTGCTTGTCGTAAGAACAGCTCACCTTGATGTCGAAGATCTGGGCTTCGACGACCAGCTTGCCGTCCACGAGCTTGGTGACCGCGCGGCCGTTGGCCGGCACGGTGTCCCGATTCCCCAACACTTTAATGAGACCCGAAAACTGCGTGATTAGCTCGGTGCCGGTGGTGTTCCAGTCATTCGTGGATACGAAGCCGAGCATCAACCCTTTGTCTCCGAGGGGGATGCCTTGACCATGCGTGTCTAAAGCGCCGATGTACCGCACTTCGTTTCCGACCTTAAGCTGTTCGCATTCCTTCTGCACGATCTCCATCGTGCTGTCTTCTGAAGCGCCGTTCGCGGTGCACTTCCCCTTCCACCGGCCCGAGAAGTCGACGCACGCCGCCGCGCGAGCACTGTGCGGGGCGAGGGCGATCCTCGATTGAAGTTGCTGCGTCGCCATCTCCAAAGCGGGGAGGGCGAAGCCGCTTTGGGCGAAGAGGACGATTCCGAGTAGGGCAGTTTTAAGTACGGTCATTTTTAGCTCCAGGGGTTACGGAGAGAATTTTTCTCTCTCTCTATAAATTGAGCTTACGGAGCGGACTGTCTTGCCGGTATCATTTTGTGGTGCAAAGTGGGGTCTAAAGTTGCACTCTGAGTACAAGGGGCCAAGAAATGGAAACGCTAGATGTTCACGCGGAGCACGACTATAAGTCGGCGTTGAAGGCTCGGATTAAATCACTTGGCGGCACGCGCAAAGCCGTTACCCTAAAGCATCTCGCGGAAAGCATCCCCGTTCAGTACACGTACTTATCCCGCGTGCTGAAGGGCAGCGATAAACACCTAAGCGACGATCACCTCTTCACTCTGTGCAACCTGCTCGACTTTGATCCGGAAGAGATCGAGTACCTGATGCTGCTGCGGGCCTCGTCCACTACGACGCACGCCTCGCGCAAAACGTATCTGCAAACGAAGCTCGCGCACCTGCGCGAAGAAAAAAAAATGAAGGCCTCGATCAAAGAGTTCGAAGGGCAGGTCGTCTACAAGGATGCCGACTATCTATTCGAACCGTTGTGCGTGGTGGTCCACGTGTCGCTGGGAATCGAGGAGTACCGCAAGAATCCGCAAAAGCTTTGCCCGTCGCTCGGCATCTCCCGCGCGCGTTTAAAGGAGCTGCTGCGCAAATTGCGCGACGTCGGTTTTATCGAGCAGGCGTCCGACGGGTCGGTGCTCAAAGTAAACCGCGCCCACTTCCACTACAGCCCAAAGCATCCGCTGATGCGAGCGCACCAAAGTTTTCTGCGATCGTTAAGCCTGAGCCACCTCTCGCGCACGGAAGAAGAAGATCGTCACAGCTTCATGGTGACCTTCTCCGGCGAACCGGAAACGTTCCGCGCGATCAAAGAGGCGTTCCAGAAATTGATTCAGGAGATGGAAAAAAAGGTGGTCTCGTCCAACAACACGAACACCTACCAGCTGGCCTTCGATCTCTTTAAATGGTTGTGACTTAGCGGAGCATCCGGTCGACCGGTTTGCTCATCTGGGTCAAAATGAAACTCGGGGCCACGCGCGCCATCATGCGCAGCTGTTTCGCCTGGCCGGCGGCAATCTCAAGTTTGTCCGATTCAAAGCCCTTCATCGCTTCCGCCACCATCGCGGCCACGGGCATGATGACGATCCCCTTCATGTCCGCGGGATCGTGTCCGTCCATCAACGGGGTTTGCGTCGCGGGCGGAGCCAGCTCGAACACCGTCACGTTGGTCTTCTTTAGCTGCACCCGCAACGACAAGGTATACGAATGTAGCCCGGCTTTGGTCGCACAGTAGACCGGCGAAGACGGAAGTGGGGTGAAGGCCAGGCCAGAGGTCACGTTAACGATCGCGGCCGACGGCTGCTTCTTCAGTAACGGCAGAAACGCGCGGTTCATCCGGATGGGGCCCATCAGGTTGATTTCAATTTCGCGCGTCAGCGTGTCTAGGTTGATGGCGTCGTGCAGATTGATCGTGCTCATCACCCCGGCGTTATTGATGACCCAATTCAGCTTGGGAAACTCTTTCTCAATTTGGGCCGCCAGCTTTTCGATGTCCGCCGACTTGCTGACGTCGCTTGCGATCGTATGCACGCTCGGAAAGCGTTTCTTCGTCTCTTCGAGTTTTTTGGTATCGCGTCCGGTGACGATGATCGTGTTTTTACGATCGAGTAGCTGCTTAGTCAGCTCCAGCCCGATGCCGCTAGTGCCACCCGTAATCAAAATCGTGTTTCCCGAAACGTTCATCTAAAACTCCCCTAAAGATTGGTAGGGGCAAGATTAGGTGAGGGGGGGCCAAACCGCAAGGCGCGGTACAATGGCACACAATCCATGAAATCAAGCCGCCCCTTTGCTATCCTCGCGTTGCTGTTCGCCCTTGCGGACCCTATGCGCGCCAACGACTGTCCGTTCGCGCGGTTGACCGCTTCGGATTGGGAAGCTAAGTACCTTCGTCCCGCTACCCCGGAGACCGAGTTGGAGCCGCAGTACAAAAAGACGCAGATGTTTTACGACATGGGTCTCCACCTTACGGGCTACTTAAGCTCCGCTTCGTTCTCCAACGAACTGCCATTTTCCCTAGTCTCCGACGACGTCAACCAGCGCCGCGCCGAACGCATGCGAAACGCCACCCTTTGGGAACTGCTGCAGCTTAAAGACGAGCCGATCCTCTCGAGGCGGTCGCTGGCGAACTTAGGCATCATCGGCCGCAACGTGCTGGCGGTGGCCGAATGGATCCCGCAGGGCATATTGCGGGAATCGGGGATTAAATTGCTCAGCGACTCGGCTGCGCGTATTTTCCCCAATAAAATTAGTCAGTTTCATAAACGGCCGAACATGGCTTACTTCGACACCTTTCTCCCTCGCGACGCGAAGCCCTCGCAGCTTTCCGAAGTGGGAAATTGGTACAAGCACCTGATGCCGGGCCGAACGTTCCTCGATCTGGCATCTGGAGATCCGCGCCGCGCGATCGCCAATCGCTTGGTGGCCCAGCGTTTCGGCGCCGCGGACTACGTCGGCGTAGAAATGACGAATCTACCTTGGCGCCGCACGTGGCGGAACGAATTCCCGGCCATTTCCAACGACCGTGGTTTCACGTCGCGCATGATCAAGAACGACATTCTTTCCTTTCTGCGCCGTCTGGATCGCCCCGGTCCGCTCTTCATTCGCCTCCAAGGGCTCGAGGTACTGGATACCGATGCCGCGGAGAAGCACGGCCACGACTATCTGGAAAAGGTCATGCAGGAGCTGCAGAAAGTGACCAAGCCCGGCGACGTCTTTTCCGTGGGACGCGTAGTGAGTTTCTTTGAGCCGCAGGCACCCGAGATCAATCCGTACCACCGCGGACCTGACTACACGATCGATCCGGCGCGGTACGGCTTCCGCCTCGTCGCCGGCGAACCGCACGAAATGCCCAACGGTCTAGCGTCACGCGAATTCCTCTG
>JAYUBV010000422.1:0-15143 GCA_043740655.1 Pseudomonadota bacterium
CCTGAAGGGGTAACCAGACCTGTAATGTCCGGTCGGTGCCTGATCCGACCGGAGCGGCCGGCATGCCCGCGTAGGCGTAGTCCTGGTGCCACGCCACCGCATGGGGGGCGTTGGCCTCTTTTGTAATGAGCATGCACCAGTGGAAGCTGCCCGACCCGCCCCAGGCCGCGCGGTAAAGCTCGATGGCGCGGTGAACCGCCGCGTTGTCGCGAAAGAAGCGATCGTAGCGATGGGGGTACATGACCTGGCGGAGCACTCCGCCCAGCACTCGATCGTCCGTGCCGCAGTCGATCGCGCGGCTCATCACTTTGTCGTAGAATTGGCGCAGCTGATTCAGATCATCGCCGTCGACGAGTCTCGGCACGACGGCAAAGCCGTGCTTGCGAATCTTGGCCACCGAATAGGTCTCGTAAAGGCTCACCTTCGGTACCTTTCGTATACTAATCTTTGCTCGGCACTTTCAGTTCGAGCTCCAAACTCGACAGCCCGTTATCCACAATCTGGTTGAGCTGCAACGAATGCAGGGACGTGTCTTCGTTCAGGTGGAACCACGTCGTGGTGCCCAGCGATTTGATGTCTTTGGCTACGGTTCGATCGTCGATCCAGTAGAGGACTTCGAAGCTGACCTTGGGTCCGTTAGCGTGACCGTAGCGCGAGACCCACAGATGCACCGAGTAGCTTCGCGCCACTTTATCGCTTTTGTCCCGGCAAATGACGTCCCAATCCTGACTCAACTCATTTACCAGCTTGTGCGTGCAGGTAAGTTCGTTCGGACCCTGCGCTGGCTGGTGCACGAAGCGAATGTTCTCCGCTTTGATTTTAAGGTTATCGCCGAAGCCGGCAAACGAAGTGGATGAAGCTAGGCAAAGCAGTAACGCTAGGAACCGGATCATAAGTTTCTCCTCGCTGGGTTATGAGCGAAGGGATCTCAAAATCCCCTTCGATACTTCTTTTAACGTGTCGAAAACTCCGCGGCCATTCAGGGCTTCGCCCTCGATCTCCGGAGCGTTGAACGAATTGAGTTGCTCGCGCAGTACGCTAGTGGGGATCGGGTTGGGGACGTCGCGCTTGTTGTACTGAAAGACGAACGGGATGTGGTGAAGATCGTAACCCTGGTCCCGCAGGTGCGCGTCCAGGTTCTTCAACGACTCCAGGTTGTCTTCCATGCGCTCGACTTGCGAGTCGGCTACGAACACCACGCCGTCGACCCCTTTGAGCACCAATCGCCGGCTTGCGTCATAAAAATGCTGGCCGGGAACGGTATAGAGGTGAAAGCGGGTCGTGAAACCGCGAATCTCGCCGATGTTCAAAGGCAGAAAATCGAAAAAGAGCGTCCGCTCGGTATCGCCGGTCAGCGAAACGAGTCTGCCCTTTTGGTCCGGAGCCGTCGCGTTGTAGATGTATTGCAGGTTAGTCGTCTTTCCGCCCAAGCCAGGGCCGTAATAGACGATCTTGCAGTTAATCTCGCGGGCCGCGTGGTTGATGAAAGACATGACGTCCTCAATTTAAAGCGAGACGCGGTTCTGAAGGGCCTTTCCTAGAGTGGCGCTGTCTAGGTACTCGATCTCGGCGCCCACCGGAATGCCGTGCGCTATGCGACTCACCTTGATGCCATTGTATTTGATTAGGCGGGCTATATACAACGCCGTAGTATCGCCCTCCACCGTGGGGTTGGTGGCGAGGATTACCTCCTTTACCCGACCGGTTTGTAGACGGGTTTGTAGCTCCGCGATCTTAAGCTTGGTTTCGTCCATGCCATCCAACGGCGAAAGCGCGCCGTGCAACACGTGGTACTTCCCTTTGAACTGCTTCACTTTCTCGAACGCACTCAGATCCGAAGGGCCTTCGACCACGCAGATCGATTCGTCCGAACGGTTCGGATCGGAGCAGATGATACACAGCGGAGTTTGGCTGAAGTTGCAGCACTCCGAACAGCTATGCAGGTTCTCGCGCGCCGATTGAATGGCGGCGGACAGGTCGAACGCAAACTCTTTGGGCTGGCGAAGGATGAAGAATGCCAGACGGCTCGCCGTCTTCTCGCCGATGCCGGGAAGCTTTTTCAGCTCCAACACGAGGTCCTGTAGCGCACTATCTAATTTGTCGAAACTAGCCATGTTGTCTTAGATCTCCAGTTTGACGTCGACGACTTCGGCGCCCAGAGATTCCCGGAACCCAACTACGAGGGGATGCTCCAACGCTTCTTGCTTCGCCTTTTGCTGTTTCTCGCTGCGGTTCGCTTCGAGGCTACGGCTAACCGTGGTGTCGGGTGCACTCGCCGCGGTTACTAGATGAATGAAGCACGGATTACCGAAAAATTCCTGCGCGAGCGTTTCAAAATCCCGTTTGAACTGTTTATCGTGGGCCTGCTTCTCGAAAAAACCACTTTCAAAAGACAGCTTGAAGACCGTGCCTTCCGTTTTCTTACTCACTTCGAACTTGGCGTGCTCCATCAAAGCGCCCAGTGAGGGCCGTTTCTTGAAGACGAATGCCACGAACGTTTCCCAATTTTTTTCAACCGGCGCCGGCGGGAGTGGAGGCACGGGGGCCGCCACCACGGGCGGAGCTACGGGTTTCGGCGCCGGGGCAACCGCGGCAGCGGGTGGCGGTGGCGCGACTGGACGCGCGGCGGGGGCCGGAGCTTGCGGGCGGGCGACCAGTCCATTTTTTAACTGCGCCTCGATCGCCTCTAATCCCTTGAGCTCGCTCATCCGAAGCGCCGCCATTTCGAGTACGAAACGCGGTAAGCTGCTCCAGTTGAGATCCGAAATCGTCTTGGCAAAGATCTGCGCCATCCGCTCGATCTGAACGACCGAAGCGTCTTTGGCGAGCTGCTGCAAACGCGTGAGCGCGTGCGGAGCCACGTCCAAAAACTCGGCGGTCACGGCATCCTTTTCACCTTGGGTGAGCCGCACCAAATAAAGCAGCCGCACTTCTTCGTAAGCGCGTTCGGCAAAATGTTTGAGGTCCACGCCGCGATCGAATTGATCGGCGATGATGGAAATAATCTTGGCCTTGTCCGTTTTTACGATGGCCGCCACCAAGTCGTGCACCGCCTGGTTGCCGCTGATACCCAGTGCCGCAATTACCTGCGCTTCGTCGAGCGAGGGGGACTGCACGTTGGCGGAGTACGACAACACCTGATCCAAAAGCGACAAAGCATCGCGCAAGCTGCCATCGGCACCCGACGCGATTACGGCGAGGCCGTCCGGCGAGATCTGTTTTTTCTCGGCGACCAAAATCAGATTCACACGTTCCAGGATCAGGGGCTGCGGTAAGCGACGGAACTCAAAACGCTGACAACGCCCCAGCACGGTCAGCGGAATTTTCTGCGCTTCGGTGGTAGCGAATAAAAACACAACGTGCGACGGCGGCTCTTCCAACGTTTTTAAAAGCGCGTTAAACGCGCTCACGCTGAGCATGTGCACTTCGTCGATGATGTAAATTTTGTAGAAGCCGGCGGCGGCGCTGTAGACCACGTTGTCGCGAATCGCACGCACCGCTTCGACGCCATTGTTGGACGCGCCGTCAATTTCGATCACGTCAACCGAACGCCCTTCGGCGATCGCTTGGCACTCCAGGCAAGTTTGGCAGGCGATCGCTTCTTTAGCGTTCGGGCAGCGCAACGCCTTGGCGAAAATACGGGCCGCGGAAGTTTTTCCGATGCCACGCGCACCGCTAAACAAATAGGCGTGGTGAACGCGCGATTGAAGAATGGCGTTCTTCAGCGTCTGAACCACATGTGGCTGTCCGACTAGATCTTCAAAAGACTGCGGACGCCATTTACGGGCGATGGCTAAGTAACTCATGAACCCCTGAATAAACGCTGAAAAGCCGCTGCTGAAAAGGGGGAAAAGAAAAGAGGCCCGGGTATCCTGCGGCACTCAAATCACAAGTTGCCGCTGCTTCCTTCCGGACCTGACGGGATTCACGAGAATTTGTTGCGCAGGGCCGAGCCATGCTTAGACCCCGGTTTAACTGAGGGGGTGGGGTTAGGGCAACGAAAAATGTAGAATAGACAGATGACACGCACGATCGCCCTGTTGGTTCCCCTCTTTTTTCTTGCTCCGGTTTGGGGAGTAGAGGAGCCTCCGCAGTCCGTAACGCCCAGTGAACCGGAAAAGGCACCGACCAGCCCCGCCCCCACCGGCCCTATCACCCCAATCCCGTCGGATGGTTGGCAACAAGGCGGGCAAGTGGGGCAAGCCCCGCCCGAAAAGCCATCCACCGCACTGCACAGCGTATCCAGACCCGGCTTGGCGTCGTTTCAGCTCAATGGCGTGCTGCTGTTGCAAAGCGGCGGGTCGAATGCCTTAACCGGTCAGTTCGCCTGGACCCCACAGATGGCGGTGGATAAATACACGCTGCGCGGAGAGTTTGGCGTAAGCGTCCCAAAAAACACTCTGGGCGACCTTTTCTTGGCCTTTAACTACGAGCTTTTATTTCGGTCGCACCTAAACTCCAACATGCTCCTCGATCTGGGCGGCGGCGGCCAGACCTGGACCGGTGCGCGGGGCGTTACGCAGCCGATTATTTCCGCGCAAATTTCCCGGCGTTACGACACGCACGCGGTCGTCGATTTGATCTTTCTGGGCTACTCCTACTTCTTCACCACCCCCCGCATTCACACGTTGAAACTTGGGATCGGATTCAACCTGTAAACTTGTCTCCGACACCATGTGACATTTGACACAGTGGGTCTGTCATGTCAGATGTGGAAAAACAGGGGTTGAGTTCTACGAGCTCAGCAGGGGAGGCCAATTGATCCAGTTGAAAAACGATTTTAATCGTCTAGGCCGAGGTCTACTTATCGTTGCCGCGCTGTGGGGCGGTATCGACAATGCGGAAGCCGCACGCCGGAACCGCAATCGGCACAGCGAGTGCGCGGTTGAACTGGGCGGAAATAACGCTACCCCCGCCAATGCGCGAGCCGCGCGGCAAGTGGAGCCCGGGTCCAACACCCTCACTACCCCCGCCCGCCGCATCGAAGACATCAAAGAATTTAATATCCTCACCTACAACTTACTGAACCTCGAAAGCCAAGTCCGCAACGTTCAGCGCGACACGTCGGGCAACCGCGCAGCGCGCGGAGCGAGTGCGAAGGCTAAAGATTTCCGGGTACAACAAGCCGGAATCATTCTGGAGCTGCAACCGGACGTCGGTGTATTTCAAGAAGTGGATGGCGGCGGTCCGACCTTGGATCGTTTCAACCACTCTCACCTGCATAACTATTTCGCGACGTTACTGAACGAAGGTAACGATCAGCGCGGCATTCAGGTCGGCATGTTCCTAAAGCGGGACCTCCCCTTCGACGTGGAATACCGCTCGAACAAAGATCACCAGTACGAAGACGACAACGGAAACTCTCGCAACGTCTTCTCGCGTGACGTGCCCGAGATGATTTTGCGTATCCCCGGTCAGGCGAAACCGTTTCTGATCATCCTGGGAACTCACTATAAGTCCAAACGCAGCCGCGATGGCGACCACGAATCGAATGGTCTGCGTAAAGCGCAGGTCGACGCTACGGTCGAAATCATCGAAGAGCTGTGGCAAGAGTTCGGCGCCAAGATTCCCGTCATTCTGGCCGGCGATTTCAACGGTAACTTCAATAACGAAGAAGAGTTTGCAAGCCTGAAGAGCGCGCTGGCGATGGAAGATCCGTTCAACTTGTTGAAGGTTCCGTCCAATTCACGCGATCGGGTAACCCATACCTTCCATCCCCGCGGTGGCCAGACGAACTTTAACCAGCTCGATTACTTGCTGGTTAGTCCGGAAATCAAAGAGTGCGTAAAGAAAGCTTCGGTTTACCGCTACAAAGATGCCTCGGGCCGCGACAAAGCGCTTCCGAATACCTTCGATGAACGTTCTCTAAACCCGTCGGATCACTTTCCGGTGATGCTGACACTCGACATGGATTGCTTACGCAAGGTCTGGCAGCGCGGTCACTAAGCGTCTTAGTGATTGAACTCGCGCCGGTGTTCGACCTGACGTTCAATGCGCTCGAACTGGTGGGATAAGATTTCGATCTGTTCCTGCCAATATTTTTCAGTCCCGAAATGAGGAAACGCGAGTTTGAACGCGCCGTCTTCACGCCGGCGCGCGATCCACGCACTGAAGTAAATGATGCGTAACGCGCGCAACGGTTCCATCAAAATGAGCGATGTGCGATCGAATGGACGAATCTCTTCGTAGGCCTGCAGAAGAATTTCTTGGTTCTTCAACGCGTACTCATCATCCCCGCCAATTAACATCCAGCAGTCTTGCAACGCCGGAGCGAAAAGCATGTCGTCGAAGTCGATGAAGAAGGGTTCGTCGCCGTTCCACAAGATATTACCGGCGTGGCAATCACCGTGCACCAGCACCATAGGAAAACGACTGGTGAACAGGGGCGTCACCTTCTCCACGATCGATTTCACGAGGTAATCGTAACGGCCCGCGAGTCCGGGCGCGAGCAAGGCTTCTTCGCGCAGGTACTGCAGTGAATCCAATCCGTAAGTTTTCGGGGTGAGAGAAATGCGCGGCACCTTGCCGATCTGGGCCCCCACCTGGTGCAAGCGCGCAAGGTAGCGACCCAGGCGCGTGAGCTGTTCGGGATTAAGCTCCGGCTCGAGTCGTCCTGGTTTCTTCGGAAATAGCGTGAAGAGGATTCCCTCTTTTTCGAAAAGGGTTTGCCCCTGGCCATCCTTAAGCGGAGCGACCACGGGAATTTCGGCCTCGACCGCCAGGCGCAGATACTCGTGCTCGGCTTCGATAGAGGCACGGCTCCAGCGGCCGGGGCGGTAGAACTTGGCGATGACGTGGCTGTTGTCCTCCATCTCGACGTCGTACACGCGATTTTCCATGGCGTTTAAGGCCAGGAACCGTCCGGTGGCCCGTCCGCCCAGTAGTTCGGCGGCTTCGAATATTTTTTCGGGCAGGAGATGGGAAAAGTTCGCAACGAAGGACATTGGGTCGAGATTACCTTTCCGGCCGCCGGATCGAAAGTCGTTTTCTCTTTGAGTATCAGCCACTTTCCTACTTTCCCCCCCTTTTGAGGTCGAAATCAGGTATCTATTCGGACCTTTATGAATCCGGCCATTCGAATTCGATCGTCGAGCCCGTTCCTACCTACGTCAGCTGCCGAAATGGCCGCACGCGGGTGGGACTACGTGGACGTCGTTTTTGTTACCGGAGATGCCTACGTGGATCACCCCAGCTTCGCGATGGCGATCATCGGCCGCGTGCTGGAGGCCGAGGGCTACCGAGTAGTGATTTTGAGCCAGCCCGACTGGCGCAACTGCGAGCCGTGGAAACAGTTCGGCAAGCCGCGTCTGTTCTTCGGCGTGAGCGCCGGCAACATGGACTCGTTGATCAATCACTACACCGCGAATAAAAAGGTTCGTAACGACGATGCTTACTCGCCCGGTGGCAAGATCGGATTGCGTCCGGACCGGGCGACCCTGTCGTACTGTCAGCGCGCGCGCGAAGCGTTTCCGGGCGTGCCCGTGATCGCGGGAGGCGTTGAGGCTTCGCTTCGGCGTTTGGCCCACTACGATTACTGGAGCGATACGGTTAAGCGTTCGATCCTGCTGGATGCAAAAGCCGACCTCATCGTTTACGGCATGGGCGAGCGGCCGGTACGCGAGATCGCCAAACGTTTGGCCGTCGGCGCCTCGGTGAAAGAGCTGCGCGACATTCGTGGCGTCGCCTACGCGCTGGGGGCTCGGGAAGAAATTCCGACCGAGGTTCCGCAGTCATTGCGTCCACTCAGCGGCGCGGCGCGCGACAACGACGATTTTAAGCCAGTGCTGGTTCCTAGTTTTGAATCCGTGAAGGCGGATAAGGATGCGTTCTTGGAAGCCACGCGGCTCATCCACACGCACACCAATCCGTTCAACGCGAAGGTGCTCGTACAGACCGACGGCGAACGCAAAGTCGTCATTAACCCGCCCGACCTTCCGCTTTCGCAAGCCGAGATGGATCGCATTTACGATCTTCCCTACTCGCGTTTGCCGCATCCTTCGTACGCGGAAAAGATTCCCGCATTCGAGATGATCAAAGACTCGGTCACGATCATGCGTGGCTGCTTCGGCGGCTGCACGTTCTGCTCGATTACGACTCACCAGGGCCGTACCATTCAGTCCCGCTCGCAGGAATCGATTCTGCGCGAAGTGAAGACCATGGGCGCGTCGCCGTCGTTCAAGGGCGTGCTGAGTGATATTGGTGGGCCCACCGCTAACATGTACGAGATGCGTTGCACCGCTCCCGAAGTGGAGAAGAGCTGCCGCCGGTTGAGCTGCGTGCACCCGAATATTTGTCCTCTGCTCGGCACGAGCCACAATCCGCTGAAGACTTTAATGCGGAAAGTGCGCACCACTCCCGGCATTAAGAAAGTTTTCGTCGCCAGCGGCATCCGAATGGATCTCGCGCAGCTGGATAACGAGTATCTGGAAGAGCTCGCCGCGCACCACGTGGGTGGACTACTTAAGGTCGCTCCCGAGCACGCGAGTGACGACGTATTGGGGCTAATGAAAAAGCCAAGCATCGACAACTTCACCGCCTTCGCCGAAGGCTTTAACAAGGCCTCGAAGAAGGTCGGTAAAGAACAATACCTGGTGCCGTACTTCATCGGCAGCCATCCGGGCTCGACTTTGGAATCGATGATCGAGCTAGCCGTGTACTTGAAGCGCAACGGCTACAAGCCCGATCAGGTGCAGGACTTTATTCCGGCGCCGTTCGATATCGCGACCTGCATGTACTACACGGGCCGGGACCCCTTCACGAAGAAGGAAGTGCCGGTCGCCAAGAAGTTAAACGACCGCAAAATGCAGAAAGCGCTGATGCAGTTCTTCAAACCGGAGAACTACTTCGAAGTGCGCGACGCCTTGGAACGCGCGAACCGATTCGATCTGATCGGTAACGGCTGCGACGCCTTGATTCCTTCGCAACCTCCGCGGGAAGCGCTACAAGAGCGGCGCCAACGCGCGACCCGCGACGTCGCTCGCCGTGAAGAACGCGACATGCACCACCGCATTCCCACTCCCAGCGAAGGCGGCGGTTACCGCCCCGGAAGGGCTTCGCACCAACGGCGTGATCGTACGGACCAACGCCCACCGAATCCGTACCCCAGTAACAGCGGCCCTCGTCCGTAGTTGTCATTGCGAAGCCTCGCAGAGGCGGAAGCAATCGCGTGGAATGAGGAACAACGCTGTTGGCTCTCGTGCAACGGGATTCGCCTGGCGTCTGCCCGGGCTTCGCCTCGCAATGACGGACGCTTCTACTTCTTCTGCTGATCTTTTTGATCGGCCTTCAGCGCCGCTAGCACCGCGAAGGGGTTTTGGGTGAGCTGCGGCGGCGGCCTATCTTCACGACGAGGTGGACCGCCAGAGCGGCCACCGCCTCCGCCGCTATGTTGGGGTCGTCCACCCGAGTTAGAACCGGGTCGTCCACCCGAGCTAGAACCGGGTCGTCCACCCGGACCTGCACCAGGGCGTCCACCGGAGGGCCGGTCGCCCGCGCGTTGGCGTCCACCCGGGCCTGACCCAGGGCTTCCGCCCGAGTTAGAACCAGGTCGTCCGCCGGCATTAGCTCCGGGACGTCCACCTGCGTTCTGCGGCCGGCCGCCAGGGCTACTGCCCGCAGGGCCTTGCGGTCTTCCGCCCGAGTTAGAACCGGGACGTCCACCGGCATTCTGCGGCCGTTCGCCATGGCTCCCGCCCGGAGCGCCCTGCGCGCGTGGTCCTTGCGGACGTTGCTGGCGTGACTCGCGCGGAGGCCGCGCGGCCTGTACCGGCTTCATCGAGAGCGCGATCTGTTTCTTTTCCAGATCCACTTCGAGCACGCGCACGTTCACGCGATCGCCCGGCTCCACGACGTCTTTCGGATCCTTTACGAAACGGGTGCTCAGCTGCGACAAGTGCACGAGGCCGTCCTGATGCACGCCCACGTCCACGAAGGCCCCGAAGTTCGTCACGTTGGTGACCACGCCCGGAAGCTCCATGCCCACGGTAAGATCCTTCAGCTCGTAAACGCCTTCTTTGTAGTTGAAGGGCACGAACGAATCGCGCGGGTCACGGCCCGGCTTTTCGATCTCGGCAATGATGTCGGCGGAAGTGAATTCACCGACTTCCGCTTTAAACTCATTATCTTCGCGAAGCACCTTCGCGCCGTCGCTACCGACAAGCTGAAGCACCGACTTCGACAAACGGGTCGCCACTTTTTCCAAAGAGGGATACCGTTCCGGATGCACTCCGGTGTTATCGAGCGGATTCTCTGACTCGGGCACGCGCAAGAAGCCCGCAGCCTGTTCGAAAGCTTTGGAGGAAAAGTAGGGCACTTCCAACAACCCCGCGCGGGACTTGAAGATCCCCTTCTCCTGCCGGTAATTCACAATGCTCTTAGCGAGGCCGGGGCCGATGCCAGACACGCGCGCCAGCAAATGGTACGACGACGTGTTCAAATTCACGCCGACCGAGTTCACGCAATTATCGACGACCAGCTCCAAACCCTTCTTCAGCGCGTGTGGGGCCACGTCGTGCTGGTACTGGCCTACGCCAATACTCTTAGGCTCGATCTTAACCAGCTCCGCCAACGGGTCCTGGAACCGGCGGGCGATGGAGATCGCACCGCGGATCGTGATGTCGAGATTCGGAAACTCTTCGCGAGCATTTTCGCTGGCGCTGTAAACGCTGGCGCCGGCTTCGTTTACCATCTGGATCGAAATAGTTTTACCCAGGTCCTTCAAAACTTGGCGCAGAAAGGTCGCGACTTCTCGTCCGCCGGTACCGTTGCCCACCGCAATGGCGGCAAGTTCGGTGGCGTTCACGATCGTAGTGAGCAGCTCTTTTGCTTTATTCTTCTCTTCTTCACTCTGGATGTGAATCACGTGGTGGGCGATGAACTTGCCCGCGTTGTCCACGAGCGCCAGCTTACAGCCCGTGCGAATACCGGGATCCACGCCGAGCACGGTCTTGGGACCGAACGGTGAGGACAGTAAAAGTTTCTTCAGATTCGATGCAAATACGTCGATGGCTATAGCGTCGGCCACTTCGCGCAGCTTACGGTGCATTTCCCGCTCGAGGGAGGGGAATACGTGCACCTTGTACGCGTGCATCGCCGCCTTCTTCAAAGCATCGGCACCCGGCGAATCCGGAACCGTGCACGCGAAGGCTTCGAACCTCGACAGCAGACGCTTTTCAAAATCGGGGTCCTTTGGCTCACCGGCCAGCGACAACGTCAGCTCCTGCTCGATCCACCCGCGGCGGACGGCGAGGTAGCGATGCGTGTTCTGCGGCATAGCGAGGGACGAAACGGGCTCATGGTAGTCGAAGTACTTGGTGAACTTGCCGCTCGGTTTCGCCTTGTTGGTCTTTACCGCCCACAGGCAACCCTTTTTTGAAATCTCTTCGCGCACGTAGGCGCGCAGGTCCTGATCCTCGGAGATGCGTTCGACCAAAATATCGGTCGCCCCGTCGATGGCTTCCTTCGCCTCTTTGATACCCTTTTCTTCCTTGCGGAAGGTGTAGGCCCATATCTCGAGCGTCTGACCCGAGAGCGGCTTTTCTGTGCCGTGGCCGCAGTTCCAAATCCAGTCGGCCAAAGGTTGCAGGCCGGCTTCCTTAGCCAGCATCGCCTTGGATTTTTTCTTCTGCTTGAACGGCAGGTAGATATCTTCGAGTAAGTCTTTATCGAAAGTCTTGGAGATCTTGTCTCTAAGCTCCGAAGTCAGTTTCTGCTGCGATTCTATCTCGGTCAGAATGAACGCCTGACGCTTGGTGATTTCGTTCCACTCTTCTTGCAGGTCGATCACCTTCTGAATCTGAACTTCGTCCAGATTGCCGGTCGCCTCTTTACGGTACCGCGCGATGAACGGAACCGTCGCCCCCGTGCCGGAGAGTTTGAGTACGCCTTCGGCGCCTCTCCAGGGAATGTCTTTGCCTCTCGTAGAAAACCAAGTTTCAAAGTTCACAGCTTAATGCCTATCAGTTTTCGGCGACTTGGCGACCGAGATAATAGAAGAGATTACTGAGGTATTTTCGCGCGGAGCCAACGGCGCCGTGCTTTTTGACATCAGTGGGTACGTGCCACAGGAATTCGAAAGTTTGAGTGGCGGCATTCCAGACGGGACCGCCTTCGCCGTTGTCTTTGCGGAATTTACTCGCCACGAAGGAGTAGGCGTCGCCGGAAGCCACGTCGGGATGGGCGGACTTCGGCGGTTCTGATGGCTCCGCCGACGGAGACGTTTTCGTCTTTTCCCGTATCCCAGCCACCGTTACCGGAGTTCGTTTTTTTGCCATTTATTAAGCCTTACCCTTCGGTTCGAAAAATTCACGGAGTCCGAGAAGTTCCCGCACCAAAAGGTCAATATCCTCGCCAGCATTTGTTCGTTTGCCAAGCTGAAAGACTGACTTTCCTTGCGCCTGGGCGTTCCGGAAGGTGACGTCCTGGCGGATTACGATGGGCACGAATTGAGCGGGCGCAACGTCCCCCACTTCGCTGACGTACTTGGTGGCTAGCTTCTCGCGTGAGTCGTACTTAGACCACACTACCCACACGTCCTGTTCAAGGTCCGTGAAATCTTTATAGATCGCTTTGAGCGATCCCAGGGTCAGCTTCATGCCGTGCACGCCGTATTCGTCCGGACTGACCGGAATGCAGACCGAATCCGCGTAAAGGGTGGCCAAAAAGGTGTTGTGGCTTAAGTCTGGAGGCAGATCGAAAACCAACAGATCGTAACTGTCCCGCACCGGCTCGAAGAGCGCTTTGTAAAAAGTACGCGGGTTCTTCGTGCGGTGAACCAGCTCCATCTCGAGCCGGGCATTCTCTAGCGAAGACGGCAACAGCGAAAAGGTCGGTGTGAGCTGGATGATGGTCTTCTTAATATCGGCGTCACCCGTGATGAGGTCGACGAAGACTTTGCCCTGCCGCGGTTCCGCCCCGAACGTTTGGGTGGCGTTGGCCTGCTTATCCAGATCGACCAGCAGGACCTTGGCCCCCATCTGCGAGAAGCGAAACGCCGTGTTGTACGCCAGCGTTGTTTTGGCGGCTCCGCCCTTCAAGCAGTGGAATATCAAATTCTTTTTAGGAAACGAGAAGCCGCGGGCCTCGAGCCGCTTGCGCGAGTCCAGCGCCGACATACGGGAGTTAGACTCACCCTCCACGTCCACGTTTGGCCCAATGAGTCGCATGAGCTCGTGCGATCGGATGAGATTCTTCGTTTCTTGCTTCATCGGCGAAAAATTCTAGCTCATTACAGGGGCCGCGCGGAATATTTCTGAAGCGCGGTACGCAACCACGTGAGGTGGGCCTGCACCCGCTTTTCCTGCGGCCAGTCGAGCAAATTCATCGGACCCCGCAGAAAAGAAAAAGGGGGACAACCCAGTAGGTCATCCCCCGAAAGTAATACCGTTCTGTCTTTGCGAGGAGGCCCAGCCGACGAAGCAATCTCTCGTATTTAGCGGGATTGCTTCGCTACGCTCGCAACGACGCTTAAAACTCCATCGGGTCTTTTTCTTTGCGTCTCATCATGAAGACGATGAGGCCCAGTGCAACGGTCACGGTAATGATCAGGAACAGGTTGTTCTTAAGGAAGGAGCCCAGGTCGGCGCTAGCCAACGATTTCTTGTCCTTCTTGATCTGGTTGATTTCGCGCTGTTTGTTGTCGGCGGCCAAAAACGGGTCTTCTTCGGTCGCGGTCGCCGGCTTCACTTCGGCTTGCACCGTGGTGGCCAACTTTTCCGGAGCGAACTTCAGAACCTGTCCTTCGCCAACATTCGACGAATCTTTGCCCAAGTGGTTCAAGTGGGCCAATTCCGACCAGCAACGGATGTCGCCGTAGAAACGGGCGGCGAGAACTTTCAGGTTCTCTCCTTTAGCTACCTTATGCTCCTTCAGATTCACGTTGCTCTCTTCGTAGAAGGAGCGAAGCGTGCTGTCGTTTTGGAGCACGGGAGAGTTGTACCAAACCATATTACCCGGAACCCAGCTTTCGATTCCGCCGTTCCAGGCAAGCAGCTTGTCCGCCATGTTGCGGTTTCCATAAAGGAGCTCGGAAACTTTTTCGGTGTGATCGCCGGGACGGAGGAAGTAGTAGCGATTCATCTTCACGCCGGCCTTCTCGACGACATTCTGAGTAGCCGCGTGGGCATCCACCCGACTAGGCACCACTTCTTTTTTTGCTTCGACGGCCGGAGCTTTCTCCGCGACTACCGGAGTAACCACCGTGTCCGAATTCTGAGTAGTCTTTTTCGCACGCATTTTTTTCGTAGCTTTGCGTTTCGGCGTGACGAGGGTCGGCTCGTCGGAACCGAACGAAGGCATCGCGAGCGTCGGCTCGTTGCTCGCGGGAGGAGTACTCAAACTCGAAGTATCCAGCGAGCTATCCACCGTGACCGCTTCTTTATTACCCGCTTCTTTGGAGGAAATAATTTCTTTGCTAGCCATCTCGCCGGAAAGCGGGAGGGACTCTTTGGATTCCGGTTTCACTAACGTCGGCTCCGTAGCCGAGTCCGAAGGAATGCCGGGGTCGAACATCGAAGTTTTTGGCGCCTCTTTAAAGGCGACTTCGTTCGACTCGTTCGATTCTTTAGAAGCTACATCGGCGGGCGCTTCGGTCGCGGCCGATTCGGTTACCGCGGTTTCCGTGGTCCCCTCATTAGAGGAAGCGACTTCGCTACCGCCGTTCGAATTCCGCTCTTCTTCAGCGGACATCTCCGGCGTGCTCGCGCACGAGATAAGGAGCGTCGAGACCAGGACGCTTAGGGCGCTCATTAGAACTTTTTGTGCTTTCATAAAACTCTCTCTGCTTAAGCGGTAAGCACCGGTGACACGGCGCTTTACCAGAGGTTCTTTGATTGAGCCTGCCGCCGACAACCCTCTTAAGGCTCTGTAATTAGCCTATCGGTCGAGCTTGAAAAGAATGTGAGGGAAAAAATCCATTTAAAGCAAAGGGTTAGAGAGTACTCAGATTTCATATGACTAGCCGCGTTGAGTAGTCGCGCCTAGCCGGAGGGTACCCACCCGGCTAGCCACCTAAATCCCCCAAAAATCCGCATGATTACCGCTTGAGAAAACGGGTGGCTAACCGTATAGACACCCCACGGGGTAACGCGCATTGGCAAAGGTAGAATTCAAGCAGGTCAAAAAATCGTTCGGTGATCGCCCTATTT
>JAYUBV010000423.1:0-1407 GCA_043740655.1 Pseudomonadota bacterium
GTCAAATGAAAAAGCTAATGGCAGTCGCAACCCTAGCCGCTCTCCTGGTCGGTTGCGCCGCGACGAAGGTTAGTCCCGAGAGCGGAACAACGACCTTTGCGGGAGCCTTTCTTGAAGAAAAAGGGATCACTAAGAAGCTGATCCTGCGCTTCACGCCGGAGACACCGCAGTACCAGGTGGTTCACAATAAGGACAACACCCTTTCGGAAGTCCGTTGGAAGTCCGCTTCTCCCCAGAACTTTCAAAAGGAATTCGTATTCAGTACGGAAAAGGGCCGCGGCGTAAAAAAGGCCCTCGTACTGATGGATGGCCGTACCGGCACCGGCACGCTGACCATGTGGCACGATGCTACGGATTCGTTTACCTTCGCCCGCCAAAACGGAAACGACTTGGTACTGGTTCCGGACGACCCATTCCGCCGAGCCGCATCAACCGGGGTCAAAGCGAAGAAAGTCAGCTTGAACGTTAAAGGAGCTCCGCTCGACAAAGTGATCCGATCGTTAGCCGCCGAAAGTTCCAAGAGTTTGGTTCTCCCCTCGAACGTAACCGGAACGGTTACGGTTAGCTTGGACGGACTAAGCTATGAACAAGCGATCGATCTAGTCCTGCGTCCCACTGCGTACCGTGCCGAGCACATGGGTGAAGTCACCATCGTGCGCACCGCGGGTGAAGCGCGTACCTACCGCAGTTTTAAAATTCGGTATGTCGACGTGTCTGAAATCATCCAAAAGATCCGCGATATCGCCGGAAAGGATGCCAACATCACGATCGATTCCAATTCGAATAGCATCTTCATGATTGATCGTTACGAGTACTTGAAGAACGTAGAAGCGATGCTCTTAACGATCGACGTGGAACCGCGCCTCGTCGAAGTGGAAACGGCGATTCTGCAACTCGATCGCGGTGACGCCCTCGACTATGGTGTCGATTGGTCCGGCATGGTGAAGAATGGGGTAACCCCCGAGGGTGTCGTCAACACACCAATCTCCACGCGCGGCCTGAGCCCGGTGCAGCCCGCTAACGCCAGCCAAAAAGGAGTTTTCGTGGGCGTTAGTTGGCAGAGTGTTACGGGAATGTTGTCCGCCCTGTCGTCCAGAACCCGTACCGATGTTTTGGCCCGTCCACGGGTGGTTTCCATTTCGGATCAAGAAGCGTCAATCACGTTGGGCCAACGCTTAGGCTTCAAAACCACGACGCTATCCCAAACGGGAGCGACCGAGAACGTTCAGTTTCTAACCGTAGGTACGCTGCTTAAGATTAAGCCGCACATCACCGGGAACAATGACATCATAATGACGGTAAAACCGGAAGTCAGCGACGGCACGATTGACTCCCGCACTAACGTCCCCAGCTCCACGACCACCGCTTCGGAAAGCAAAATCATGGCCCACAACGGTCAAACGATCG
>JAYUBV010000424.1:0-4892 GCA_043740655.1 Pseudomonadota bacterium
GCCGCGAAGGGGCGCAGAAAATTATGCTGCCGGTGAGCCGCGGCTTCGACCAAAAGGGAACGCAGCTTTGCTGGGCTTACGCCTCGCTTAACGTGCTCGAAAGCAACTACCTGGCAAAAAATCCCAATGTGAAGACGTTAGAGCTTTCCCGGCGAGCGATGCAATTTGCCACGATGAAGGATCGGTACACGCGCAAAATTCACGGCACGGAAAATTTTATTTCGGAACGGGGAATCGCGCTCGACGCCATGTCGCTCATACGCGACGTCGGCCTAGTAGCCTTCGGCGACTATAAAGATATTGCCGATGCTTACGGCGGCTTCGCCTTCGCGGCCCAGCTCAACGCGGCCGGCACGCTCGCGGAAAAGTACGCCGTGCTAGCCAAGGGGCTTCAGACGGTTTACACCGATCCGCCGTTGAAAACCCACCTGGCGGAGGCGGAGGTGACGCGCGGGCAGCTCGTCACGGCAATTGTAGGCGATCAAAACTGGCAATCGTTTGCCGCGGGCAAAGACGATGAGGAACAGTTCGCCCGGCACCCTGACCCGGATGCGCGGGCCGGGGCCGTGTCTTGGTTCATGCCGCGTTCAAAGTTCGCCGCCCGTATCCAGACTTCGCTCGAAGCCAATCACGCCTTAGAGGTTACCCTAGGCGGCCATTCCATCACGCTGTACGGCGCAGAATACGACGAGGACGGCACCCCGCTGCGTTACTTCATGAAAGACAGCTACCCCGGCTTCTTCTACGAGGCGGTACCCGACAGGCTGCACCGCACCTTAATTGAGGTCACCACGGCCATTTGAAACAACCGAACCCATTAATACTGCTTATGATTTAATAACGTATTATTACGTATCCTTATGGCTAGATAAGGCGCATTGTCATTACATGAACAACACTCCTGCCTCCCTCGCCTGGAATGAAACCAAGAGCAAGATTAAGTCCCGTTTCGGTAAGTTGACCGACTCGAGCATCGAAGCGGCCAGGGAGAATCTGGACCTGCTCGCGGAAAAGATCCAAAGCGCGTACGGCTACGCGAAGGCTCATGCCGAGCGCGAAGTCACCAAACTCCGAGTTTCGCTCATCGCGGTGGTCCCGGAACCCGTACCCATTCCCGTTACCGTGCCGTCGGGCGAGCAAAAGTAACTACGCCCTTTCTACCGCATACACGCGCAGTAGCCAGTCCACGAGCAACGCACCGGAATCGCGGCGAGACGGACGCGTGCGCGTCGTCAGTTTGCAGTGCTTATTCCAGTTCGTTTCGGAAACGGTAGTTCCGCGACCTGGCGTAGGCGCATTAGAGACGGTCACCGTCTTCCCTTTCGCGATTTGCTCGAGCAGGTTCACGAGCAACGCGGAATGCACGAGCGAGATCGAATGGCCATTCGTGGAGACCAGCACCCGGTCACCGGCGCTTTTCCACAGCACGAGGCTCGTTCTATTTTTTGTTACCCTGACCGTCGCCTCACGCCGGCCGCGCGATCTTTCCGCAATGGGGCTACTGATCTCAAAGCCAAAGCCCGTCACCCAGCGTAACTGCCGAGCGCCGCCGGCCTTGGGGCTAACCTTGACCAGTTCCCGCGATTGAAGCGAGAGCAGCTCTTTCCTAAGCCGCGCGGATTCGGGCGCCAGCTTCGTGGGCGGCGAATCCCGGCGAAAGAGTCCGAGGCTTACCATCCCGGAGAACCTACCCGGTTTTCCTTCCGCCACGTGCCACCGGTCCGAGGGCCAATAAAAAACATCGCCGGGCTCGGCGTCGAGAACTAGGGCATCCTTACGGTACTTGCGGTAGTCGATGTCGAGCCGCCTATGAAAATACCGATCCCCCGGGCCGAGCCCTTCCACTCGCGGGAGAAAATATTCAAACGGCCAGGCCAGCATCCGCTTCTGTCCGCGAACGACGAACGCAAAGATCTCTTGAGTATCCTTGTGCACTCCGGTGAAGGAGCTGTCGTAGTTCCCGTAGAACAGGTCCAAAAATGCCCGGGGCGGAAAATCGATCCAGGGGCGGGCATCCTGCAAAAACGAAGTGATAGGTCCCCAGATCCCGGAGTCTACGTTCTGCATGTTGGTAATCATCAGCCCAAAATTATTTTTCGAAAACACCCGCCCGCAGTGGGCTTCTAGCTCTGCGAACGAACCACTGTCCGCCCGAAACAGATCCCGCAATGGACGGCGTGGCGTCACTTCCTTATCGCCCACGGAAACCAAGCAGGTCGCCCGCGTGTCCCCACTCCGCAGCCCCCGTTCGAAGGCCTTCATCGCTTTAAGCAAAGCGGCTTCCGAAAACGGAAAATGCTTAAACGGCTGCCGAATTACGGTAGGCACGCGCGGCCCCCAATGCGCCGCCCGGAACTTCTTCCAGAATTGGGGGTCTCGGTAACTTAGCAGCATGGAATGAGCTTACGTTTAGCGACGGTAACCGTAAATCCCCAAGCATGCGCGGACAAAGGACCCTACCGACGCATGGTCACGTTGAATACCTTCACGGCACCGTCGTTTTGACGCACGAACAGCCTGCTTCCGTCCGCGGACAGGGTCGGGGGTCTATTTCCGCTCGGAACGGCGTTCGACTCGAAGGCCAGAATACTTTTATGCGTCGCCAAATCGAACCCCTCGACGAGGAAACGATTGCCGTGCCGTGATACCACGAAGACCTCATTTTTGAAGGGGTGAATAAGGATTCGCTCCAGCGTGCGGGATTTCCACGGAACCTTCACCGCACTTTCTAGCGAGTAGAAGCCGCGACCCGCACTCGGGTAGATTCGAACGTCATTATCATCGGCGGATGGATTCCGTTTTCGAAGGGAACCAAGAAGTGGGCGGTTCGGTGACTGTTCCTCGAAAGCATTGCCGAGTAGCCGATGGAGAAAAGCACGGTCTTACCGTCCGGCATAAACTGTACGGAACCCGAGGGATCCTGTTGCCGCGGCTCTTTGCGTAGCGTCTTCGACTTGAAATCGTAGATCTCGACCTCATTGGGGGATAACGCAATCGGCCAGTTTCCGTCCGGGCTGTACGCTGGTGCGATGCTGCCCTTGGTGAACGGTATCGAAACATCGATGGAGGCCGTAGCGGCGATCGAATCTTTCAGTCTAAGGTCGGCTCGTACCGTCGCCAGGGCCATTCGGTTGAGCTCTGCACGGATAAGTTCATTTGTGACTTCTAGGTCGACGTTGCCCGATGCCAACATCTGCTCGAACTCTTTAAGCCGTTTGGCCAAGTTGAGAAGGTCCACCCCTTCCTGCTCGGGTAGGTCAAAGAGCTTTCCCGACTCGGCCATTTTCCGAAATGTCTCGGGGCTTACCCGCCCCTGCCCTAAGGTCTCAACGAGCTGCCGATAGGTCATCAGGGCGAGGACCTCCCGGTCCCCTTCCGCGACGTTGGCGAAACTAGGGAGGCAAGCTAAATCACTCCCCATTGCCGCCTATGCCGCGCACAAGCTCACGAAATAGACCACGATGATTCGGCAAAATGGGGGCAGGGAGGGCATGGTCACACAGAGTCAGTATAATGGAATGGGTTTAGAAGCGCCCGTCGACTTTCCATCTAATAAGTTGAAAATCGTAACGCCAAACGGGCTACCGCCTGGCTCATTGGCCTTTCGTTTCTGGCTTCGCCAAAGAAACGAATGGAGAAGCCCCCCCGGTGACCTGCGGTAGCACGCCGTTCCACTTGTCGATGGTCTGACGTTGCACAATCAACGGCGTGAGGCTTTGTTGTAACAATCGATTACCCTCGGCCTCGGCCTTGGCCCGTACCAAGATCGACTCTCCCTCGCCCTGAGCTTTGGCCACGGCCGCCTTAGCCAGCGTCTCCTGTTTTTGCAATTCATAGTCGGCTTGGAGCGCGGTCTGCTGGGCCGCCATTTTTTGCTGCATCTGGGCCTCGATGGCGGCGGGAAGGTGGCTTGCCCCCATGTTCACCTTATCCAGGTGAAACCCCATTTTCTCGAGTTCGCCCTTCAAGACTTTTTCAACCGCCTCCTGCAGCTCGGAACGCTTGTTCCCGATGATTTCTGAAAGCGACATATGCCCGGCGGCATTCTGCGCTACGGTGATAATCGTTCGCCGGATGAAGGTGGACTCAATCTCTTCGATTTCGGCACCGCGAAACGATTTAAATACGTCCGACGCCCTTTCTTCCGTGGTGTTGTACGTCACCGAGAGATCCTGGCGGATGTGTTGCCCTTCCTTCGTAGGGAGATCCATGCTGTCGTCGTCGTGGGCCGAGCCTTCTCCCGTGCGCCTTACCATCGTGTAAGTGCGCAGAGCGATGGGGTAGCTTTGAACCCGGGTGATCCAAGGCAGTCGCCAGGCGATGCCCTGGGGTACCGATCGCAGGCCCCCGGTCCAGATATTAAAGATGACCCCGACATTCCCCGGCGCAATGACGGCGTAGGAGCTAAAGAAAAAAAGCAACAGCAGGAGGATTGCAAAAACGGTAACGAGGCGGCTGCCCACGAAGGCAATGAGGTCTGCCGGTGTAGTTTCTCGATTGATGTTGATGGCCATTTCTAATTCTCCCAGTCTTTGTTCGATCTTTTTTCGGGGGTGATGTCGATGACGTCGCCCATTTTCCGATCCCCGCGGCCGACCATTTTAAGCAGCCGCCGCTCGACGGCCCGCTGGAGGGGACGAAGCCCTCGCCACAGCAGAACGCCGACTAGAAAAAGGAAAATGAGTTCGAGAAGTGAGACACCCATGGTGAGCGGGGAGCATCGCACAGAGTTCCCGTCAAACAAAGCGATCTGGCGCACGGGCTATAATTCGGCACCTCGTTTTCCCCGGGCGGAGCGGCAAACGCGTTACCGACGACGCATACGGAGAGGAGTACGCGGGAGCGACCTTGGCTTGCACTCTCGACTTCGCCGTTCTAGCGGCCAACAACTC
>JAYUBV010000425.1:0-1405 GCA_043740655.1 Pseudomonadota bacterium
GGCGTAAACCGCACGGTCAACGTGCAGCTCGAACCGGGGCTCAACGTGGTGCCGCAGTCCCCGAGCAGGCGGAACGGAGCTTCGGTGCCACCGGCGGAAAACTCCATGGCCACCATGCCGGCGTCAGTGTTGGCGACCGTAAAATGGCGATCCGCGGGACGTCCCACCGGGATAGTGCCGAAATCGCGGACGGTTACCGGCGTCACCGTGAGGCTCGCCGGAACGGCGCCGCGTCCGGAGAGAAAGCCCACCGCTTCGTGAGCCCCGTCCTCGCGGGTGTAAGCAAGCCGTAACGAATCGGCATAGGGTATCGCGGCAGTGGGTGAAAACGTGACCACGAGCAAACAATCGGCGGCGATTGTGGCACCGCAGGTTCCGCCGATGCCGGGGTAGTAGCCGCCCACAAAATCAAAGGCCGCGGTGAGCGGCAACGCGTGCACGTTAGTGGCCGGACGGCTACCGCCCTTGCGAACGGTGACGGTGGCCTGCGCGGTGGTGCCCACCAAACGGCGATCAAAATTGACGTCGGCCACCTGCAGCACGGCCTCGGTAATCTCCGCCGATGTCGTGCCCGACAGATCCTGAAAGGTCGTGGCGGCAAAGGCACTGTTGTCGTAGGTTACCTTCACCCGTTGGGCCGCGCGGCCGTTTACAGTACCGGTATAACGAATGGCTAAATCGCAGTCGGCGGTAATTTCCGCCGGGCATTGGTTCCACACGATGGAGAACGGGCCGCTCACCGACGAAAAACTGACGCCGGTTGCGGCGCTGGCGCCGTAGTACTTCAAGCGAAATACGTGGTTCAGCGTGCCTCCGAAAGGAATCGTGCCGAAGTCGTAGTCCGTTTGCTCGTCGATTAGGTTCACTAGTTTCAACGTGGCGATCGCGGTGCCCGAGCCTTCCAGCGGCAGAGCGAGTTCGCCCTCGCTGTAGCGCATCCAGAAACTGTTTTGCGTCACGCGCCCTACGGCGCGGGGATGAAAAGTGAGCAGAAGCCGGCAGCTCGCCCCCGGAGCTAGCGAAGATCCACAGGTACCGCCGTCTCCGGGATAGCTTCCCGCCTTAAAGCTAAATGGCTCAGCGAGGCCACCCGCGGCCATGTCCGTGGCGTAACTCTCCCCGGTGTTCGTCACCGTAATAGCCTGGTGCGTGTAGGAGTCCAGCGACTGGACCTGAAAGTTGAAATGATCCGGCGAAAGTACCAAGTGCGCAATCGTCGGAATGCGGCCGCCGTCTCGGCCAATGCCGCTGCCCGAATCGCCCGGAATATAACCGCCGTCTTGGGAGTTTCCGCCCGCAAAGGAGGCCGAGACGGGAGCCGAGGGTAACCGCGCTGGAGCCAGGCTCGACTGGGAGGCGACCTGCACCTTGGCCGCGGTGGCCGACTGGCGAACCGTGGTCTGAC
>JAYUBV010000426.1:0-4880 GCA_043740655.1 Pseudomonadota bacterium
GGGGAGCGGCTCGTGGGTTACAAGATGGGGCTTACTAGCCGTGCGAAGCAAAAGGACGTGGGGGTAGATAGCCCCATTCGCGGTTTTCTGCTCGCTAGCTTTGAAGAAGAGAAGGGCGGCGTGGTCGATATCTCTAAACGCATTCACCCGCGCGTGGAGCCCGAGGTCGCGATGATTTTAAAAAGTTCGCTTGGGGAGACCGAGCCGACGTTGCGCGACGTGAAAGCGGCGGTGGGCTCGGTCGTACCGGCGCTTGAGATTTTGGATAGCCGCTTTGAGGCGTTTTCTTTCAAATTGTCGGACGTGGTGGCGGATAACACCTCGGCGTCGGGGTTTTTGCTCGGACATACCGAGCTTAAGGGGGCGGACGATCTTCCTTTATGGGGCATCACCGTAAAGAAGAACGGCGAGATCTTGGAGACCGGCTGCCCAGCGGCCGTTTTCGGAGATCCTTATCTAAGCCTGCTGGGGCTCGCGCGTGCCTTCTATAAAGAAGGAAAGAAGCTACTCCCGGGGCAAGTCATTCTCACCGGCGGCATTACGGCGGCCATCCCTTTTACGACGGGCGACCATCTCGAAATCGTTTGGCCCACGGAAACTCTGACGTTCCGCGCCGAAAAGCGGTGACAATAATTGTCACTCTGAGTCAGTTGAGCCGGAGACTCGTGGTCTACATTCTGCAGCGCGGTGTATACCCGTGGAAACGGGCGTTTTTTTTGGGAGTACAGGTAGATAACCCCAAAGACCTTCGTTATACTTAGGGACATTGGTGAATTTTTTTATGATTCGAAAATTGAAAAACAATACGGGAGATCGAAAAATGGTCCACGGGAAATCGGTAGTTTTGACTGCGGGGCTGTGGCTTATCGCTTCGGCGCTGCTGGTAACCCAAGTAACTTTCGCTGAAGGCGGCCGTCGCGCCAATGAAGTGGAGATTCGGCGTAATCCGGAATTCCTCCGCCAAGCGGAAGTGATGCGCGAAATTTATCGTTCGGAAGCCTTCCGTTCGAAGTCGGGCATTGATAAACGGGTGGAAAATGCGGAAGCAAAAGACTTTCTCTCCGGTAAGAAAGAGATGAAAGACTTAAGCCGCGACGCTTTGGAATCTTTGCAATCCGGTTACGGCAACCTCCGTAGTGGTGGCAAAGAAGCCCGCGAGGCGATCTCTTCGACTCACGAAGCGGCGGCCAAGCGCATGTCGGAAGTTTATAAGTCGGCCGGAATCGACCCGAAATCGGTCGACCTAGCTTCGGCGGTTTCGATCGAGCAAAAAGGTTTTAAAGTTGCCGATGGCATGTCGGAAAAAGGGGCCGCCGAGTTAACTAAGGCCGGCGGCGTCTTGGAGCGCATGGCGGCTAATCCTGAATTCCGTAAGTCGGGCCAGGCCGGCGTCCATGACCGCGTTCTTCAAAACTCAAAGGACCTTTTGACCCGCGCTGAAGAGATGGAAAAAAAAGGCGGCGAGGAAGCGCGCGTTGGTAAAGCGCTCCGCGACGTGGCGATTCTTTCTTCGGGTGACCCCATGGTCATTAACGAAGTCTCGAACGTAACCCGTGACCTTATCGCCGGCAAAGCGCCGGGCGAAATGGGGCTTGCGATTGAAGGCTTGGGCGTAATCCTACGCGCTGGCGAAGTCGGTAAGTACGGCTCGAAGGAACAGCGCGAAGCTATCGCGAAAGAGTTCGCGGGCGAAAAAGGGGATGCGGCTCAGATCGTTAAGAATCTTGAAGCGGCAGAGAAAAAAGTATTCGACGAAGCGATGGCCAAAGTCGGCAAGAATCGTAATCTGGGCGAACTCAAAGGCGCCAAGAGCCTGGAAGAGCTGATGACGAAGATCGATGCTTTGCTTGCCGAGAAGTCGCCGACGTCGGCCGAGTTCAAAGCCTTGAAAGCCTTGCGCGAAGAGATCGCGGCTCGCCGGTTCATTGAAGTCATGAACGAGAATCCTCGCTTCAAGCAGATGACGGCCGAAGAGAAGGTAAATCTCATCCGTTGCGCCGGTCGCGCTAACGGTTGGGGAAGCCGCGCTGCCAAAATCGGTCTCGTGACCGGTCTGGTCGGTGTTCTCGGAGTAGGAGCGGATGGTCTGAATGGCTTCCAGGTCCTAAAGAACGTCTTGGGCATTAAAGACGATTCGATCAAGACCCCGGAACAATTGGTGGATGCCGACAAGTTCACTATCCCGAACGAAATGTTCGGTGAGAAATCGGGCTTGATCTCGGCTGGACGCCCCGCGGGCGACAAAGCGCCGGTTAAGGGTACTGAAACCCACGACGGCAAGGCGCCGAAGAAGTAACTGTTTTAAGGGAGGGCTCTGGCCTTTGGCCAGGGCCCTTTTTTTATATGCGTCGTTGCGAGTCCTCGAAGAGGAAGAAGCAATCTCGTAGCATGAGGACCAACGTCGTTTGATCTCGTTCAACGGGATTGCTTCGGCTTTGCCTCGCAAAGACATTGGGGTACGTAAGTGCACGACAAGCGATTACATCGACTCGCTACTCTCCTCGGTGCGGGCTTTTTGCTAGCCTCCTGCGCCCATGAGCCTCCTGCGGCGCGTAACAATGCCGGCGTAGTTTTAGCCGGTGATCCCAATCAAGTGGGCTTAATCTTCTTCTCCAGTCCAAAATGTTTCACCCAGCCCTTCGGCTGTGGTCTGGGCGGCCAGCTCGGTGGCGCCGATGCTCAGAGCCGACTGCTTAAAGAAAAAAACAAAGTTTCCGCTACGCTGGCCTTTTGGGGCGGCACCATGTTTGCCTGTGACAAAGGTACTAATCCCGATCGCGCGAGCGAATTGGCCGAGGCGATCGGTGCGATGCCAATCGCCTTCGTCGCCCCTTCGGGGGATGACATGAAGCTACCGCTTAGCGACCTACGCCGGTTAAAGATCGCGACGGGGAAACGGTGGGTGGTCTCTAATTACGTCGGCACGACGAAGGATCTGCCGTGGGATCCGTACCTCGATCTGACGGTCGGGCAGGGGAAATTTCGCGTTTTTAACTTCGCCAATCCGTCGCCGGTTTTAGGTAAGTCGGCCAAGAATCATTTGTCGCCGGACTTTAAATTGGTCGACCGGCTACTCGGCGCCACCCCGGCCGATCGGGTAAACCTCGTCGTGGTCTCTTCGAAGAACCACGAGTGGTTTAAAAAGATCGTGGACCACAAACAGGCCCACCTCGTATTTGAAACCGAGCAGCAGCTGGGCGAAACCTACGCCCCCTTCATGCTGCCCTGGGATCGCATCGTGACCAGCGTGCGTCCGCGCGGCCAGGCCGCCATAGTTATCACGCTTAAGGCGGAGCCGACTTTCAAAGGATTTTATTACGCCCCCGTAGCTGATGCGGTGCGGCTCGACCGGATGCTGGGGAAACCCGCCTCCGAAGATCATCTTTCGTCCGAAAAAGTTCCCGGCCTTTGGGAACTGACTGGGGAGTTGGCGCTTTTGCCTAATCCCTAAGTCGTAAAGTAGTTGAGCTTTCCGCAGCTTCCCGCGCCCGGAAGTGGTGTCGCATTTTACTGTCAGGTAATGCGCGTCATCTTCCGATACGACCATTATGAAGCTGTATCGAACCTTGCCAAAAATGTTGTTTTCCCTATTGCTGTTCGTCTCCGCGACGAATGTTCTAGGGCAAGAAACGCCAAAAACCGCCCCCCCGGCTAAGCCCGACCATGAGGTCAAGGCACCGACGGCGGCTCCGAAAGTTGCCGCCGAAAAGAAGGCGCTGCTTGAAGGGCCGGCGCTTAAAGCCCGAACTGGCTTCTACTGCGATTTGGACGCCATTCACGATGTGCGCACCATCGGCTGGACTCCGTCCGAAGCCGAAGCCAAGGCGCTAGCCTGCGTAAAGTCCGTGATTACTACGCAGTACACGGCTCCGCTTGGCGAAGTGGGCTCAATGCTAGGATTTGCTAAGGAGCTCGACTGTTCCATTACCGGGGCGTTGGGGCTCGACCCCACGTTTAGTCCGCTGGACTGGATGAAGACCGTCGAGGCGGTTGGCAAACTAGCGCCCACTCCGCTGCGCGGAGTGATGGACATGGTGCCGGCACACACCAAGCTATCGATGCTCGCCGAGGGCATCGCTAAGACCTATTCGCCCCGATTGCAGGCGATGAATGCCGCGAAGTTAGACTCGCTGGCGTACTGCCTATTCCTGTCGCGCCACAAAGATTTGCCCGACGAGAAAAACGAATCGGCGCAGGCCGACGTGCGTTTTGAACGTGCGGTCGAAGGGGCGGTTCACGCCGAGCGAGAGCGCCGCGCGAAAACGATCGTACCCTCGTGGGACGAGGTCATGACGACGCCGGCTAAGCTTGCGGAGAAGGCACCAAAAACGCTGTCGTGCGACATGGACCCTAAACCCACTCTGGCGGAGGCTTACCTCTTTCGCGAACAGCTGCTGAACGACGTTTATCAAAAACGGATCGCCGCTTGGCGTGAGGATAAGGCCCCCTTGTCGAAGCTAGCCAAGCCGGAAGCCGATTTTCCCTTTGCACAGGATTTACGGAAAGAGTTCTGCACGATTTTCGATCGTTCGGGCAACCGCGTAGCGGACGGCCTGATGGAGGCCATGGGCAATGTCTCCAACTTGCTGGGCGGACCGACGATGACCGTGGCTCCGTGGATAAGCCATACGTTGGCCGCCACCGTGACCGGTACCAAAGGGAGCAAAGAGCTCGCCCAGTTTTTGACCCACGGGTTTGCCGCCGATCCCGTTAATGCCGAAGCCTGGAACAAAACGCTAGAGGCGTGTCCGGCCGCGAAAGAGAGGCTGCGGGAGGAATTGAAGGCGCAGCTAGTGAAGTACTTTACCGATTTCGGGCCGCTTCCGCTCGGGCGTTACGGGGAACCGGCGCCGCTCAAAGCGGGCGAAATCCGCGTGGCC
>JAYUBV010000427.1:0-1401 GCA_043740655.1 Pseudomonadota bacterium
TTGGAGGTGAGCACGCGACCCGGAGAAATATTCGTAATGTCGCGCGGGTAGTCCAGCGCGGGGCCGTTGAAGAGCGCCACCTCTTTGGGCTGCGGAAAAATTTTGGCGACTTCGGTGTAGGCCACCGCGATTTCGTCCGCCCGTTCGTTGCCCACGATGCCGGCGTGTCCCGCCACGTATTCAAGCCGTACCGTGAGCACGGTCTTCGCTTCGGCCCAGGCCGCGGAAAGCAGTTCCCACAGTTCGCGGTTGCTGACGTCGCCGCCCGTGGAGGTTTTCCACCCGTTGCGTTTCCAGCCGTAAATCCATTTGGTGATGCCGTCGATCACGTAGCGCGAATCGGTGTAAACCGTGGCTAGCTTTGCGCCGTTGGGATTTTTCTTAGCGTACTCGATGAGAACGCGAAGCGTCTGAACCAGGGCGGTGATCTCCATCCGGTTATTGGTGGTCTCGGTTTCAGCACCCCCACGCTCGATGACGTAACCTTCGGCGGTTTGTACAATCGACCCCCAACCGCCGGGGCCGGGATTTCTGGAACAAGCCCCGTCGCAAAAACCGATATGAACTTTTTCCATTGGCTCCATAAGGAAGCGCCACGCTACCCGACGGTTTCGGAATCGGGTAGGGATTAGGTATGGATAAGCTGAATCACGTCTCCTGCCCCAAGTGCGGCACGAATATTTCGCTCACCGAGGCACTAAGTGCCGAGATGGAAGAAAAGTTCAAGGCCGAGATGCAACGCCGCATGGTGGATCAGGAAAAGGGATTCGCGGATCGCGCGCGGGCCTTCGAGAAAAAGCTACGCGACCAGATGGTCGGCGAGAGCAAGCTCCAGATGGACGATCTGAAGAATCAGCTGGGCGAAAAGGCCAAGAAGCTCGAAGAGGCGCAGAAGAATGAACTAGATCTCCGTAAACGCACACGTGACCTCGAAGAAAGAGAAAAGCAGATGGCGCTGGAACTGCAGCGTCAGCTTGATGAAGAACGTAAAAAGATTTCGGAAGATATGAGCCGCCGTATCGGCGACGAGTTCCGCATGAAGGGTTTGGAGAAGGATAAGCAGCTCGATGACCTGCGCAAACAGATCGAAGAGATGAAGCGTAAGGCCGAGCATTCTTCTGAACAACGTCAGGGCGAAGTTTTGGAATTAGAATTCGAGTCGACGTTGCGCGCCCAGTTCCCAATGGACGTGGTGGAGCCGGTCGCCAAGGGCGTTCGTGGCGCGGACGTAATTCAGAAGGTTATTTTACCGACCGGCCAGCATGCTGGCACCATCGTGTGGGAGCTGAAACGTACCCGCTCGTGGAGCGATGGCTGGATCGAGAAACTGAAGGAGGACCAGCGGGCCCTGCGCGCGGAATTTTCCGTCATCGTCACGCAGACCATGCCGAAGGACCAACG
>JAYUBV010000428.1:0-1397 GCA_043740655.1 Pseudomonadota bacterium
TTCGGTGGCCGCGTGATCGTGACCGATCTGCCCAGTCTCGACGACTCGCCCAATTTCGTGAAACGCATGCGCAACGAGCACGGCCCTGACACCACGATGTTCTTCGGCACCAACGTGTTTCAGGCGAACTACGATCGCCTGAAGGAGATTTCAAAACTGAAGTTCGCGGCGTTAGCGGTTCCGGGCAACCATCCCACCCTACCGCCGGGCGTTCCGCTGCTGATGGGTAGCAAAGATCCTTGCGGTATGGGCAACGTAGCGCCGGACGCCCCGCCGCCGACGTAATCTTCTTTCTTCCGCTCCCCACGCCCCCTTGTCGCGATTGGCCGCCTTGGCGCTTATGGTGCCAAAGGAGTGACTATGCATTTTACCGCTAAGGATTGGCTTAATCCGGATGACACGAAACGAACGAAGGAACGGGTGGAGTTTTTACAGGAGTGGCGCGCGGCCCGCGCGGCGGTGGAGAACGTGCGCCGCTACCGCATCTTTAGTAACCGCTGCTTGATCGAAGTGGCGCGGCGGGATCCCACTAAGCGCGATGAGCTCATCGAGGTCTGGGGAATCGGCGAGAAAAAGGTGGAGCAGTTCGGAAGATCGCTGTTGGCGGCGCTTGCGCATTTCCGTCAGCACCCCTTCCCGACCATTGCCGCGCCTAAACGAAAAAAGGCGCGGACGCGGCGAAACTCAAAAGCGCAGCTCCAGCTCCGGATCGCCTAGCAGGTTGGTCTCGTAGGCCACCCACCGCATGACGGTGGAGGAGGTTACGTCAGGAATCATCTTGGTTTTGGCGCGGTAGTGAATTTGTCCCAGGTTCCTCAGGCCGTCGCGAAAGACGGTGTCGTAGAACATGAGGTGGAAACGGTTCGACGGGCCGTCGGACGAGCCTTGGTTGTACCAGCCGTAGTTTGAGTTAGCTATCAGGGCGGCCGCCCCCCCGGTGGAGGACGTGACCAATTTACTGGCCCAGTTCGGTTTGCGCAGGTTTCCGGGGTGGCACCCTTGGGTAATACCGAAGAAGGGAAGCTCGTTGGTGATCTCCGGAATCCGGCTGGCGTCCATGCGCATGCAGAAGCTTTCGTTGCAGTGGCCCAGGTGGTTCACGGTATAGAATTCACCCATTCGCATGGTGCGCACCGCTTCGTCGGCGGAGTAGGTTTTGGAAAAAGTTTCGTGCAGCTTGGTGAATTTGGCTACCGCGGGAAACCCTTGCGTGGTCAGCTCACCGGCGGTGCCCCCCTTTTCGAGTTGGTCTAAACACTGGCTGCCGAGCGTGCTGCCGTCCAGCTTTTCCCCGAAGCTAAGCGAGTTCCAGAGGCGGGCGTCGAAGAAGGGGATGCGCTGAAAGTTGAGCGTCTTCTTTACGAAAGCGTGCATGTCGTCAGTCGTGGTGACCGGAG
>JAYUBV010000429.1:0-1394 GCA_043740655.1 Pseudomonadota bacterium
CCACGGCGCTGGTCCACGAGGCGTTCATCCGGATGCTGGGGCAGAACTCGGTTGAGTTCCAGAACCGGAACCATTTTTACGCCCTTGTCGCCTCCTTTATGAGGCGGGTACTCGTTGATCGCGCCCGCCGCCACCAGGCCTCTAAGCGCAAAGACGACACCGACTACAAGTACTTCCTCCAGCAGGATCAGGAAGAAGGGTTCGGTCAGACCACGGATGAGTTTCTCGTCCGCCTCGAGACTTCGCTTAAAAAACTGGAAAGGGTCGACCCCCGCCGGGCTAAGCTCGTGGAGCTAAAATTTTTCGCCAATCTCGGCAACGAGGAGATCGCCGCCGCAATGGACCTTTCGCTGGCAACGGTTAAGCGCGACTGGCTATTCGCCAAAGCGTGGCTCTCCAAAGAGATTGCCGCCGAAATCGGTGAGGACTTCCCGGGTCTCGAGAACTAACCGGATGTCCTCCACTCGGTCACCCCACGAAAAGCTAGCCAGCGAATTTGCGATCCTCTGCGAGCTGACCGAGCCCGACGCTCGGGTGCGGCTCGAAAATTTGGGCCAATCCGATCCGCCTTTGGCCAAAGAGCTCGCCTCCCTGCTCCAGCACCTGAACAAAAATCCGCTCTTTGAAAAAGGGGCGGAGATCGTGTCGAAGGGAATCTTGGCCGGGGACGCCGAATGGAAAACGGGACAGCGGCTCGGTGACTTTGAATTAGAGGTTCGCTTGGGTGGCGGCGCCTTCGGCACCGTATTCCGCGCCCGGCAAAAAAGTTTGGGCCGCACCGTGGCCTTAAAGATCACGCCCAATCTCGGACGCGAGGGCAAGACATTAGCCCCGCTCGATCACCCGAACATCGTGCGTATTTTTTCCGAGAGCGAATGCGAATCGGGCCACCGGCTGCTGTGCCTGGAGTACGTCCCGGGCGTCTCGTTGGAAACGTTGCTCAAGGCGTTTCCCACCCCCCCAGCTACGGCCTCCGATCTCATTGCGTATTTACAGAACCATATCCCCGGCGGCGAGCCCGCCACGATCCTGGCCTCGCGGCTGTCCGAGCGCTCGGCATTTAATGACCTGACCATGCACGGCGTGATGCACACGTGGACCGCGCAGATTGCGTCGGCGTTGGCCTACGCGCACGATCGCGGCGTGCTTCACCTGGACGTAAAGCCCGGCAACATCCTCGTCGATCATTACGGCAAAGCGTGGCTCACCGACTTCAATGTGTCGTTCGGAAAAGAAACGGGCGACATCAACCGCAATCTATTCGGCGGTACCGATTTCTACATGGCGCCGGAGCACCGAGAAGCGATGAAAAGCGCGCGGGCCGAAACCTTTGCCGCTTTGTCACCGGCCACCGACGTTTATTCGCTGGCCCGGGTCATGGACGAAGTTTCCGG
>JAYUBV010000430.1:0-4834 GCA_043740655.1 Pseudomonadota bacterium
CGATCACATGGCGGACGGCCGGGATCACCAGTCGATTCTCTACGCACTCGCGGCGGAAAATAAGTACGGCGCGCCGGTGGGGGCATTCCTCTACTACGACTTGAAACTGCGCGAAGTGCGACGCGGAATCGTCCGCAAGGAGCTACTGGATAAGGACGGCATTAAAGCCCTTACCCGTGGGCACGCGCTGGATCCGGAGAAATGGCTGGCCCTGCACGATTCGGCACGCACGCACCTGTCGGATCTCGTGGCCACCATCGTAAGCGGCGATTGGCGCCCCAATCCGGGTAGCCAGTGTGCAGACTGCAATTACCTTGCGCCGTGCCGGAGGGGACAGCCGTGGCAGAGCTAACGTTTGAACAGCGGCGCGCCGTCGAGAAGCCCCGTCAGGGAACCGTTTTGCTCGCGGGGGCGGGCAGCGGAAAAACCACCGTGCTGGTGGAACGTTACCTGCGAACGCTCGCTGCTGGCGTTAAGCCGTCGGAGATTCTCACCGTCACCTTCACCAATGCGGCCGCCGCCGAAATGCGCAGCCGCATTGCGTGTCGATTGCGCGAAACCGATGAGAAGCTGGCCGCGCGCGTGGACTCCACCGCCCTGATGGGAACCCTGCATTCGATCTGTTTTCATTTGCTGCGTACGTACGGCGAAGAGCTCGGGGCGCCGGTTCCGGAAAAGTTAATGGCGGATACCGACACCGCGCGGCGGTTCGAAAAAGAGTTCCAGCGCGTGCTCCGCCACACGACGGCCGCTACGTTGGGTAAGCTGCTAAAGTACTACTCTCTGCGCGAGCTGCCGCTGCTTTTCTGGGAAGCTTTCTCCAAACGTTACCAGTTTCCATTAGACACTAGTGCCAGCCTCGCCGCGGTGCCCTTCGGCGAGGAGTTTCGCGCGCTGTTCGCGCAACTCATCGCGGCCATGCGCGAAAAGACCGTGCTCGCGGGGCACTTCGGCTTCGACGATCTCGAGCACGAGACGTTGCTGCTTTTGCGGCGTTTAGAAAAGCCGCTGCTGGAGCTTAAGGCCATATTGGTCGACGAGTTTCAGGACCTAAGTCCCGCCCAGTGGGAGATCGTACAGCGCCTTATCCAGCGGGACGCTAGTCGCCTCTTCTTGGTCGGCGATCCCAAGCAGTCGATCTACGGCTTCCGCGGGGCCGAGGTGAAACTTTTCCGGCACGGCATCGAAACGGTACGGAAGGCCGGCGGCGATACGGTGGAACTGACCTATAACTTCCGGTCAGGCCCGGGCGTAGTGCAATATCTGAATCAGCTAACGCCTTTGCTCTTCGCCGGCTCCGAAGTGCCCGCGCAAATCATGGAAAGCGGTCGCGGCGAAGTGAACGCCAACGACCCCGCTGCCGTGACCACGCTGCAGTTCGACGACGAAGAGGAGATTGCCCTAGCGGAGTCGATCGCCGAAGAGGTGGCGGTCGGAGTGCTGCCCGGCGATATCGCGGTGCTGTTCCGCGCGTCGATTCGCATTCCCGCATTCCTCGTGGCGCTAAAGAATAGGGGCATTCCCGCGCGCACTACCCAGAGTGTTCCGGCCGAACGGTTTCCGTCCATCGTGGATACGCTTTCGTATTTTCGCTTCATTAAGGAGCCGCACGATGATTTGATCTGTGCCGCGTTCTTGCGATCTTCGTTCGTGCGTGCCTCCGAGAAGGATCTCGAAAACATCTTCGCCCTCTCCGGCGACTCGCTCTTTTTGAAATGGATCACCCACTCCAAGCGGGGCCACTGGCTCTTACCGGTACTGGAAAGCGGAACCGTGCGCGTGGGGGCTCTGCTGGAGAATTTGTTCGGCAATACGGAATACTGGCCGACCGATTCGGCATTTTCCTCGTGGCTCGCGTCCCTGTCGCCCGAGACTGCGGTAGACGAGCTGGTCGAGGGTTGGGATGCATTGCGCAGACTGGGGCTGACACCACGGTTTCCGCCGGAGGCCGACGACACGAACGCGGTAGTGCTCACGACCGTGCATGCGGCCAAGGGGCTGGAGTGGGCGAGCGTTTACCTGGTCGACCTCGAGCGCATGTCGCCGCCGATAGTGCCGCCGTTGCGCGTGGATGAAAATGGTTTGGGATTTAGATTTCGCGAGGGTGACGAAAAAGTGGTGTCGCCGGAGTACGAACGCATTGCCGGATTGGCAAAAGCGCGCGAGACGGAAGAGTCGAAGCGTTTGCTCTACGTCGCGCTGACGCGCGCGAGGGATCGTTTGACGATCGTGGTTCCCGAAATGGTCAAAGGCAAGGCGAGCTGGGCGCAGTTTTTGACTAGGGGGGCGGCCTCCGCCGCCCCGCCACTTACCACTTTCCGACATCGGCCTACGGGAGGCCTTTACTCACCCACCGTTTAGATCCGGGAGGGGCGGGAGCCCCGGGATCTAAACATTACGTTCTGCTACAAAACTGACGTCCGCGGCGCTCCGAACGCGTCCGCGCACCTTCGGGTTCCTCAAGGACACATACCGTCCTTGCTCCACCCTCGACTTAACCCTTAAGTCGAGGCCCCGATGAGGACACCGAAAGCCCCGACTTAAAGTTTGTTGGGTTGGGAGAAACGCTGTGTAAACTCTTAAAACGTGACCTTCACGGTTCCTAGAAACCGGAAGTAGTCGGCGGAAAGCACACCCGCTTCGGCCGTATTCGTAATCGGCTCTCCGTAGGACGGAGTGTTGATAAACGGTTTGGTGTAAGTCGCCCGGGCCCCGAAGGACAGCGAGCGCGAAAGCTCAACGTCCATGCCCGCCATCGCGACGCCGGCGCCAACCCAACGATTGAATTGGTATGCCACCGGGGGGCCGACCGTCAGCCCTTCGAAGTAGAGCGCATCCATGCCGCCGCCGATGTAGGGCTTAAACGCACTTTGGAAGAGATAAACTTTTGCACTCATGCCGGCGGTGTAGACGGCGTAGCCGTGACGGAAACCATTCGGCGTGTACGGCGTGGCGTACACCATTTCGTAATCCCCGTAGGTGCCCTCGATAGCTAACGACAGCGCATGGGTAACCGGCGCTTCGATGCCTAAACCCGCCGTGTACGAATTAGAAACCTGATTGCGCCACCAGGGCGTGGTGTAAACGGTAGTTCCGATTAACGGATAGAGAGCGATGGAATGGCCAGCGGGTTCGGACTGCCGAACGCCGAGTACGGCGCTCGCCTCTTCCGAGACCGGAGTCACCATCGCTACCTGCAACGGCTTGGCGTTGGGGGACTCGTCCGACACGGACGTGTCGCCGACCGGATCGCCGAGCTTCAACTGCGCGACGTTCGTATTCGAATTTTCAGAGGTATCCTCTTCAGCCCCCAATACGAAGTGGGCTTTCAGACATAAACAAACCATAAGGACGACGAGGCTTCTCCACATAAATGGATCTCCTTGCCCACGTCTCGCTCTCTCGAAGCGTTCCCTGGAATCTCACCAAATTCTTTCTGAGTGGTTTCCCCTATTGCGAGTTGTGTGCCATTACGTTTTCAGCGGGACGGATTTTTTAAGTCACCGATATCACGGGGGGTTCTTCACAATCGCCTGTCTAACTTTTGCCGTCACCCTGACTAAATTTTAGACACTTCTCGGTGACGTTCCACATTTCCCACGTGATTTCAGAGGGTTTAAGGCACTGTCTAAATTTTACACACACTGTAAAAACATTAGACACCCATGGCCTGGCGCCACTTTGCCGTGGGCGGAATCAGTTTGCGGGCGATGGTATCGAAAAGTCCGAAGGTAAAGTCGGCCTCGGCGCTTATTTCCCCCGCCCCATTAGTCAGTACCTGCCGAATGATCCCTATCTTCTTGTCGTACTTCACCACCGTGGTGCGGATGGAGATCTTTTCCCTGAGCCGAAGCTCGCGTTTGAACTTAGCCGTGACGCCCAGAATGATGGGCCCCTGGTTGGATACCTTAATTTCGTCCAATCCGTAGCCGTTGGCGGTGATGAGATCCCACCGGGCCTCTTCGAAAATCTCTAGATATTTGGCGTTGTTCACGTGCCCAAAGGTGTCTAGATGCCGCTCCAATATCTCGATCTCGTAGGTGAAAGTCTTGCCCTGCATGGGGGAAAAGTCGCGCCTTGAGCGGGTGCCGTCAAGCGCCTACCAAGGCTGGCGAAGCCGATACTAGGTGCGCTCGAACGCGGCAGTGGAAATCGCCCCCCCATTTCGGGTAGTATGCGCGGCCTCATGGACAAAAAGCCCGAATTCAAAAACGAACCGCGCCGTGGAAAAAAACCTTTCCGCCTATGGGAACGGCCGGCCTTGTCCCTGCAAACGACCACCCTGTGGGAGTACCCCTCGCAGCACTACGGCACCGGTGAACAGGGTAGCAAGCACTACGTGGGCGCCACGCCGTCGTGGATCATTTGGAACCTTTTGAAACGCTATACGCAGGAAGGCGACACCGTCGTGGATCCCATGTGCGGTAGCGGAACGACTCTAGACGTCTGCAAGGATCTGCAGCGCAAAGGGCTAGGCTTTGACCTCGTGTCCACGCGTCCGGATATCATCTCGGCCGACGCCCGCAGCATTCCGCTGAAGAACGAAGTGGCCCACTTCGTGTTCGTCGATCCGCCTTACTCGACGCACATTGATTACAGCAGTGATCCGCGTTGCATCGGTAAACTAGAGGCCGGCGGCAAGTATTACCGCGCGATGGAAAATGCGATTAACGAGATGAGCCGCGTTTTGAAAAAGGGTGGCCACCTGGCGCTTTACGTTTCGGATTCCTTCAAAAAGGGAAAACCCTTTCAGCCGATCGGCTTTGAGCTGTTCTCCTTGCTGCGCCAGCAGCTAACGCCGGTGGACATCATTTCGGTGGTCCGCCAGAACCAA
>JAYUBV010000431.1:0-1380 GCA_043740655.1 Pseudomonadota bacterium
ATTGCCAATCCAGTTCACGTCGATGCGGGGGATACTATTTACGCCGAGGTGGACAACCGCCTGCTGCGCCACGCGCTGTCCAATCTGCTGAGGAACGCGGCGACCTACTCGCCGCCAGACGTCCCGATCAAAGTCCTGGTCACCGCCAACGACTCGTGGAAGCTCGCCACGATCGCGGTTATCGACGGGGGAAAAGGCATTTCCGATGCGGATCGCAACGGGCTATTCCAGAGATTTTACCGGGTTCCGGGGACCGCCGCGGGCGGCATTGGCTTGGGGCTATCGATCGTAAAAGGGGTGGTGGAAGCCCACGGGGGCAACGTTGAGGCGGCCAATCGCGCCGATCGAACCGGCTGCGTGTTCAGCCTGACACTCCCCCTGTGGACCGAGAAAGTACCAGAGGCGTAACGTGGTAGGGGCCGGAAAAAAAGTTGTCCTTATCGACGACGAAGCTTCGATCTGCCGTTTCTTGCGGGTGAGTCTGGAATCCCACGGATTTGAAGTTTTTGAAGCGCGCAATGGTAAGGATGGGATCCAAGAGGTGATCTCACGCCGACCAGACCTCATCCTGCTCGACCTGGCGTTACCCGATCTAAGCGGAATCGAAGTGCTGAAGCGGCTGCGGGAATGGTGCAAGACCCCGGTCATCATTCTCACCGTGCGGGATCTGGAAGAACAGAAAGTCGAAGCGCTCGACCTAGGCGCGGACGACTATGTCACCAAACCGTTCGGCGTACCGGAGCTGTTGGCGCGCGTTCGCGTCGCAATTCGTCATGCGGAGAAGGGACAGGAAGAGCCCATTTTTCGCTCTGGCCCGCTTGAGATCGATCGCGGGGCCCGCACGGTCCGCGTTTTGGGTCAGCCGATCAAACTAAGCCCAACTGAATACGATTTGCTGAAAGTACTTGCGGGATTTGCTGGCAAAGTAGTGACCCACCGGATGCTACTGCAAGCGGTGTGGGGGCCCAACTCCACCGAGCACACGCAGTACCTGCGAGTTTACGTGGGGCAGCTGCGCAAGCGACTAAGAATTTCCGACGAAGTGCCGGAACTGATCCGCACGGAGCCCGGGGTGGGCTACCGACTAATTTTATTTGGCGAGGAGATCAACTCATGAAGACCCGATCCACAATTCCCACTTTAATTTTGCTGGCGTTCGGTTGGTTACCGGCGGTAAATGCGGCAGCCACCGACAAGAAGGAGATCACCTACGGCGCCTTCCTCGACACTTACTACGGGTATGATTTCAATCAGCCCACGGGGGATCGCTCCTTCACAACCCAGACCCTGCGACATAACGAGTTTTCGGTGAACCTCGCGTACGTAGACGTGAAACTCGAAACGGAAAAGGTTCACGGTCGGCTGGCCCTGCAGGCTGGC
>JAYUBV010000432.1:0-1379 GCA_043740655.1 Pseudomonadota bacterium
GTTTCCCCCTATGACTCACTCCCCCGCCGTCGAAGAGTACCGCGCCCTGTGGCGCCACTACGGAATCGAGCCGGCGTTACCTTTGGAAACGACGATGCCGGCCTACGCGGCTGACGCCCCCGAGCCCACTCCGCCGCACCATCTAGTGCGAATGGACGGCCCTAAAGAGCCCAGAATTGGATTTGTGATAGGCCTACCGCGCGAAGACCTTCGCTTCCGTAAGGACGAAGAGGCGCTGTGGGAAAGAATTTTACGGGCGCTGGAGTGGAAACGCGCGGACGTGCTGCTACTGATGGTGTCGTGGCTCGAGCCGGGCGCCCCCTTTACCTGGGCCCGTCTGCGGGAATCGCTGCCCCCCACGTTGACTCACCTCGTCTTCTTCGGAGCTAAGATCGTGCCCGGCGACGCTGCCCCGGCGAGTTTGGACTGGCTAGCCACCCATGAGCTGGGCCGGCTCCTCCGCGACGCCGAGGCAAAAAAAGAAACGTGGACCGCTTTGAAGGATCTGTCGCAACGTTTAAAATAGCCGGATGAACCAAAACCGGCGTCCATGGTTTCAGCTTCTCTTTCTCGCACTCCTGACCGCGGCGTTACCCGCGCGAGGCGAGGTCATCATTCCCGTAGCCCGCGTGGCGGGAAGTATCAACCCCGGCACCGCGGACTTCATCGTCTCCGCCATCGAGAAGGCCGAACAGGGGGAGGCACCGTTCCTCGTGCTCGAGCTCGACACCCCCGGCGGTCTGCTCTCCAGTACCCGCACCATCGTGCAAAAAATGTTGAACGCGAAAATTCCCGTCGTCGTTTACGTCGGCCCGCAAGGGGCCCGCGCCACCTCGGCAGGGGCGCTGATTGCGCTCGCCTCGGAGGTCACCGCGATGGCCAAGGGGACGCACATTGGGGCCGCTCACCCGCTGGTGGGCGGGGGGGAAAAAATGGACGAGGCGATTCGGGCCAAGTTGGTAAACGACACGGCGGCCTTTGCGGAATCGCTCGCCAAAGCAACCGGCCGAGGGACGGAGTGGGCGAATAAGATTGTGCGGGAGAGTCTCGCGGTGACATCCGAAATCGCGATGAAACAGCATGCGATCGAAGTGCTGGCGAACAGCCGCGAGGAGCTCGCAAAAGGGTTGAGCGGCTGGAAGTGGAAGAAGTCAAACCCGGCCCAGGTGAAGTTAGTAAAAGAGGGGGCCAGGTTTCAAATCATCGAGCCGTCGCTCAAGCAAGACCTGGTTTCTTTTTTCTCCGATCCCACACTGGCCTACCTCGTCGTTTCGCTGGCGGGGATCTGCCTGTGGATCGAGCTGAGCCATCCGGGATTAATTTTACCCGGGGTGCTGGCAGTGTTCTGCGGAATCCTGTCGCTAGTCTCATTTCAGCTC
>JAYUBV010000433.1:0-1377 GCA_043740655.1 Pseudomonadota bacterium
CGTCGATGAAGTGGCCCGCATCACCAAAATTCCGTCCCGCGCCATTATAGCCATCGAGGCGGAGGACATGCGAGCCCTTCCCGCCCGGGTCTACCTACAGGGGTTCCTACGCAATTTAGCCAGCGTCTACCGCATCGAAGCCAAGGAGGCGATCGCCTCCTACCTGAAACGCATTGACGACTTGGCCCGGGGCCAGCCAAGCTAAAACCGTGTCCGCCAACGAACCAACTCAATTTGATTTCGTGGTCGAAACCGGCTCTGACCGGCTCGATCTCTATTTAGCGCGCGCCACCGCGCGTAGCCGATCGTTTCTAAAGGAACAGATCGAGGCCGGCGGAGTCACCATCAACGGCGTCTCCGCCACCAAGGCCAGCCAGCTGCTAAAAGCCGGGGATAAGATCCGGATTGTTTGGTCCGCGCCGAATCCCAAACCGCTCAAGGCGGTGAAATTTGATCTCGACGTCCTCTACGAAGACAACGACATGTTGGTCATCAACAAGCCCCAGGGGGTCATCACCCACCCCGGCGCGGGCTTCTCCGGTCCCACGTTGGTCAATTATCTGATGCACCATCTCGCTAAGAATTCGCGGTTCGCCGCAGATTTCAAGGAAACCGATCGGCCCGGCATAGTGCACCGACTCGATCGCGGCACGTCGGGAATACTGTGCATCGCCAAGAATCGGCCGGCGCTCGAACACCTGTCCGCACAATTCAAGGACCGCAAGGTCACCAAAGTTTACGAAGCCATCGTGTGGGGCAAGCTAGCCCCCACGGGGAAATACCGGGACCCCATCGGACGCGATCCAAAGGACCGCAAGAAAATGAGTTCCCGCGGCGCGCATACGCGCGAAGCGTTTACCGAGTGGAAAGTCGTCGAGCCCTTCACCCATTTTTCTCACGTACGCCTCTACCCTCGGACCGGCCGCACCCACCAGATACGGGTTCACCTTTCCGAAGGGAAACACCCGATCGTGGGGGACGCCACCTACGGCGGCAAACGCCAGTTGAAAAATTTGCCTTTGAACGAAACTCTCCGCTTTTTCCTGGAGATGGTGCCGCACACCTTTTTGCACGCGGCGGAGCTTCACCTGGCGCAACCGTCCACCGGCGAGGAGTTTATCTTCCGGGCCAAGCCGCCCGCGATTTTTGACGAATTTCTCGCTCTCCTTCACACTCCTTAAATGACGACGGGGATCCGGTACGGATTTGAAATCGAGGCCAAGGGACAGACCGCCCCGCTTTTCACGCAGGTGCATGGCGACGTCGTCGTTGAGGTGACCAACGCCCAGGCCATGCGTCAGAAACCACCGCCCGCGGACGGTGGTTTTACCTTTGCGCCCGGGGTCGAGATCAGCGTCTTTACCGCCGACTGTTTTC
>JAYUBV010000434.1:0-1375 GCA_043740655.1 Pseudomonadota bacterium
CGTCTAAAGCAGTACGAATGGGCTATTTATCAGATGGAGAAACAGACCGAAGGGCTCGTCGTCGATGCCACCCACAACTGTGGTGGCGCCCTCTCCACGCTCGAAGAGATCGTGAAAATGTTCGCTGTGAAGCCGTTCAACGGCGTGCAGTTCGAATTCCTGTCGACGCGCTCGGAGCTGCTCACGGTGAGAGGCTGGGTAGACAATGATGAGGTCAAGACAACGCTCGCGGGCGAAGGTTTGACCGGCATTGTGGATGCCATCACGGCCGCTTACGGAAAGGGCGACCGATTGAGCGCCAAGACCACGTGGAACGGAAAGCGCGAACTACTGCCCGCCCCAATCCACTACAGCAAGCCGATGATCGTACTGACCGACGAGATGTCCGCCTCGGGCGGCGATGCGTTTCCCGCAATGATGCAGGGGATGGGTCGCGCGCTGGTGATGGGCAAACGTACGATGGGAGCCGGCGGCCACGTAGTCGCCGCCGCTCCGTTGCAGTATTCCGGTAACGAGATCCGAATCACCAAGTCGCTGTTCTACCACCCGAATGGAAAACCGATTGAAGGCTTAGGGGTCACGCCCGACGTCACGTATGAGCCTACGATCGAAGACTACCTTTCGGGTTACATCCCCTATCAGCTGGCGGTCTTTGAACAGCTGTTTAAAAAGATCGACGAGGCCAAAGGCGTGAAGCCGGCCGAAGCGAGCTGGCTCTCTGCCTGGTTCCGCTAAGCAAAGGATTGCGGGCAATGGGGTGGAAGACGCTCGAACAAGAGATCGTCTCCTGCACCCGTTGCCCGCGCCTTATCAAATACATCCGTAACGTCGCGAACGAAAAGAAGCGCGAATTCCGCGACCAGGAATACTGGGGGCACCCCGTGCCTGGCTTTGGCGATCACAAAGCCCGGATCTGGATCTTTGGCCTAGCCCCCGCGGCCCACGGCGCCAACCGCACCGGCCGCATGTTCACCGGCGACTCTAGCGGCAACTGGCTCTACCGCGCACTCTTCGAGAGCGGCTTCGCCAACCAGCCGACCTCCGTCCACATTGAAGACGGCCTGACGTTAAACGACGTCTTCATCTCCGCCAGCGCCCGCTGCGCGCCACCGGACAATAAACCGACCAAGGAGGAGATCCAGAACTGTTCGTCGTTCTTAGACGAAGAGTGGGAACTGCTCACCCGCAAAAAGATCTTCGTCGCGTTAGGCGCCATCGGATTTGATTCGCTTTGGAAGTTGCTGCAAAGCAAGGGCGTGGCGCTGCCAAAGACAAAACCGAAGTTCGCGCACGGTCTGGTGGTCGATCTGGGCGAATACGCCATTCACGCCAGCTACCACCCCAGCCGGCAGAACACGAACACGGGAAGGCTCAC
>JAYUBV010000435.1:0-4792 GCA_043740655.1 Pseudomonadota bacterium
ACTACTCACCGAGTGGCATCTCGATCCGGAGATCCACTGGCCGCACGCGAAGGTTCACCGTACCTACGACGGAAAGCGTAAAAACGCGGTCGAGATCGCCTTCGACCGTTCGACGCGGCCGGCCGAGAGTTACGTGCCTCAGCCCCCCCCTAAAGGGGCCAACTGCGACTTTAAATCGCTGATTACCCCGGAAACGGCGGCCAAGCTCGTCGGTTTCGCCGGGTTAGTGGGTGCCGGTGTCGTGGTACCAAGGGGTTCCGTAAAAGCCCCCGAGAGAGGTCCCTATGCCCCGTAATTGTGCGAAAGGGAACATAGAGTCCCGCCGATAAGTAGGGCATGAAGCATGTCGCACTGTTTACGCTCTTTATTGGCCTTACTACATTCGCCCAACCGCCCACTCTGCCGACGGAAAAGCTTACCGTGCTGAGGACGATTCCCCACAGCGGATATTCCGAGGGGCTCGACTTTCACGAGGGCTACCTCTGGCACACGCTGCCCAAAGAAATTTTAAAAATCAGTCCGAAGGACGGCACGATCGTGGCGCGTTTTCCACCGGCGAGCGAGTACAACGAGAGCCTGACGTGGTTGAACGGCTTCCTGTACGTGGTGAGCTACTCGGACAACGGAATTTACCGGGGCAAGCTCGAAGGGGACAAACTCAAATTCGAGCGGGTGGGCACCACCCCTGAAGTGCATGCGTGGGGCATTACCCACAACGGGAAAGACCTCATCATGACCGGCAACTACAGCCGCGTGATCTACCGGCTAGAGACCAAAAACTTTTCGATCAAGTCGACGGTGACGGCCGACGTGACCGACGTGGAGGACTTAGCTTACGACGGGAAGGATGTTTGGGCGTCGAGCTTCACCCAGCACCGCGGCTCGATTTTTCGCATCGATCTAACTACCGGCAAGATCGCTACCCTCTACGAATTGCCGGACCCGGATTCCTGTCCCGTGATCGACGGGATCGCCAAGGACGGCAATACCCTCTGGGTCACCGGTAAAAACTGCCCGTCTATCTTCAACGTGAAGATCCCCGCACCGGCACGATTGGTTACGAAGAAATAGCGGGGGGGCGGCCCCCCCCAAAAAAAAACCCCCAAGGCCGTAGGCCAAGGGGGATTTCTTCGGGGCATAGATTAGTTAAGCGATTACTGAATCGTGATCTGACGCGTCTCGAGGTTGTACCCGGTGGCGGTAAGCACCGTCCCCGAGGGCAACTCGCCGGTGACCTTTAGAATCGCGCTGCCGTGGGTATTGGTGCTGCCCACCGACAACGTTCCGCTTTCGGGAGCCGACAGGGCGACGCTGACGCCATCCAAACGAGAACCCTTCACGGACACTTCAACTTCGTAACCGCCGCTGATCGGACGCACTTCGTGCGCGATCTGGTAGCTAGCCGGTACGGCCGTCCGGATGGTCATTGAGGGATCGCCGAACAGGTTGTACCACTTCAGGTTATCGAGGGTGTTGTTGCCCGTTCCCATTTTCTCGAAGAGGTAGAGCTGGCCGGCGAGGACACTTCCGCCCAGAGACGTTATCTTTTTCTCGAAGTGGTTCTTTGCCACACCGACCGACATCACCGCCGGCTCGTGCCAGCTAATGTTCACGCTGCCGCCGTAGAAGGCCACCGCGCCCGATGTGGGTTGCGTGACCCACGCTTTACCGAAGCACTTCGATAGATTAATCCACGAGCCGTTCTGGCAAGCGACGTCGATTATGACCGGCAAACGAGTACCGTTCGCCAGCTCTCCGACCTGGGCGTTACCGAACGAATCGTTGGTCGATCCCCACGACGTGCCCGAGCCGTGGCCGAAGTAGGCCATCCAGCTACGGCCTTCATTGACCGAGCCTTTGATATTGGCGGCGGTCGCCGTTTTGTCGGCCTGGTAGAAGCCGTCGGCCTTGGTGTACGTGCCGGCTTTCAGCGCCGCCTGGATCTGCTCGGCGTACTCTTTATCCGACGGATTGGACCCTTCGCTCGACGCGATCGTAGTCGCTTGCGGATACCAGTTCCCCTTGTCCGGAGTTTTTTCGTAACTGATCCAGCGCGAGGCTTGAAGCTTCGCTTCGTCGGCGTTGTCGGCGAGTAGACGGCCGTAGAACATGGCCGGGATCTTCTCGTCGGTGCCGATCGTGGCGTAGGTCCAGTCGGTGGCGGCGGCGCCGCTCGCGGTGGACTCTTTGTAAGCCGGGGCCGTATCCTTGTTACCGACCATCAACAGATAGGTCGGCTTCACGGAGGCGGCGTCATATTTTGCCTTCAGGAATTTTTTGATGTCTTCCTTCTTGCTGCCCGTTTCGGTGACCGTCATCACGTCAACGACGAGCCCTTTGGCACGCTTCCACGCGACGAGATCCGCGATGGTGCTCTTCAAGCCATCCGCGGTAACCACCCACATCACTTCCGGGCCACGACGCGGACGGACACTCGAGCCCAAGCCATTGCCGTTGGCAACCGAGCTGCGCAGCATCTGGTACAGGGACGCCGGGATTACCGACGGAGCGGCGTCGCGAGTCTGCGTGAAGTTCACGCGGACGAGCATTTCGGGATTCACGACCACGCGGCGCTGGCTCGGCTGGAAACGAACGGGGTAGAAACCCACGCGGACCAAACGGACGCCGTGGAAGTTACCCACTTCTTCGAGCTTCAAGTTGGTTTCGGGGAAGGTGCTGGCTCCTTCGTAAACACCGCGGTTGAATTCAAACCCTTCATTAGAGGAAGGGCCGCAGCGGAATCGGCGCTGAGCCGGCTCCACGATCACTTCTTCCACAATTTGCTGACGTTCATCGACCTTTTCGAGCGAGATGTCGAAACCGGCCGGAACGGCGATGAGGCTCCCTGCCGTCGGTACGTTCGGCAGACCGGGCTGCGAAAGGGTGTTTAAGCCCCGCGCTTCGACGCTCTGAAAGCCATCATCCGTAGCGTTCACCTCGAGCCGAGGCATCTGGAACCGGAGTTCCACCGAGCTGACCGAGCGATTGCCGCTCATCAACCGGCTCGACACTTCGGCGTTACCCGAAGCGGTCGTCACCGGAAAAGTCAGGCTTTCTGCGAGACCGAAGCTGGCCCAAAGGCCAACTGCTAATGCTGACAGAGGACGAAGCATGAAACCTCCACGCGCGGGGGTGTCCCGCCAAAGGGTTGAGAAGCTAAGAAAAATCTAAAGCGTTACAGTGGTGAAAAGGGCGTCGTGTTCGGCGTAAGACGTATGGGGAGCGTTGCGATTACGGTAATTTACCATAGCAGTATCTCGTTGGACACAAATCACGTTCGGCAGAGATGGAAATTGCGTTAACGATCGTAAAGGGTGGTTTATAATGAGCTCTCTATTATGGCCATTCCGGCTTGGGCGTTTGCGGCGCTGTTCCTTCTTTATGCGCCATTGTTTTTCCGAGGAGTCATTTTCTACTCGGCGGATTCGTTCGCCTTTTATTTCACTTCGCTGAAGTACTGGTTCGGTGAATTGCACCATTACGGCACGGTGGCGCTGTGGAATCCGTACACGAATCTCGGGACTAGCTTCCTCTACAACACGACGAACGCGTTCTTCTATCCGCTTCATGCGTTCGGATACTTTTTCGACGCGCTCTCGTTTTACCAGCTGCTGTGGGTGAGCCACCTGGGGCTTTTGCTCTGGGGGGTCATGCGGTGGGCCAAACGAGTGGAGGCTTCCTTCCAGAATCGCTTGCTCGTGGTGGTCCTCTTCATCGCGTCGCCCTTTACGAGTCTCTTCGGGGTCGCCGGCTTTAACTATCTCTACGCCATGACGTGGTCCGTCTGGATACTCGGTGAGCTCGACACGGCGGACGCCGGCTTAATTAAATGGTGGCGACTGCTTCCCGCGTGGGCTTTGCTCATCACCTGCGGCGAACCCATCACGATGATGTTCGTAGGGGCCTTCACCCTGTTTCACCTTTGGAAACGCCAGGGGAGGTTAGCTATCGCGCGGTTTCTCGCCTGCTCGGCCGGGATGGGGCTTTTCGTATACGGCCACGGCATCTTAGCGTTGGCGCACAGCACGCGTAAGGCGGGGCTAGCGAGGGATTGGATTTTGTCGTTTAGCTTTCATCCGGCGCGGCTACTCACTTACTTCTCACCGTATTTTTTTGGTCATCCCGTCCACGGCACTTTCAGGGGCGATAGCTGGGTCAACACGGCCCCCTCGTCGCCGCGTTTTCTATTCGATACCCCTTATCTCCCGTCGGCGCTGCTACTTTTGATCCTGGTCGGCATGGTTTCCGCTTGGCGGTCCCGCCGTTCGGCTCCGCAGTCCCTGCCGTGGCTGGTCGCTATCATCGTGGCGATGTTGCTGTCGTTTGGAAGTTTGGGGCCGATGACGTTACTTTGTTACGTGCCACCGTTCTCGATGTTCCGCTATCCCGAGAAGTGGATCATCATCGCTAACCTGATGGCGTTGCACTTCGCTTTCCGTCGGGACGAACGTTTTTTGGAGGAGTTTGGGCAGCCGTGGGTAAAGGCCGTTCTGTTAGCGGGGATCGCCGTACCCTGCCTCTCGCTTAGCAATGAGTTTCCGGTGGCGATCGCTTCCGGCGGTGTGCTGGCCTGCGTGTTGGCCTTCGAGAGCGGGCGCGTCACCCATCGTCAGGCGGTATGGGGCCTGTTCGCGATGGGCATCGTGCAGGCGTGGTTCGCGCTGGCGCCCGAAAGGGTCATTCCGACTGCGGACATTCAGGGCGACACCGACGTCGGCCGTTACATAAAGTCGATTATTCCCGAGGCCACGCTGAACCGTTTTGAAGTCACCCCCCAGGCGGCGGTAAACGA